>CAYIFL010000009.1:0-13315 GCA_964362685.1 uncultured Candidatus Saccharibacteria bacterium | reverse complement strand
CGCAAGCCGACTCGTTCTAACCGAGCGGCTTTTTTTATTGCCGTCGTTTTAAAGCAGTGCAGTTAACTGCACTGATGCTTTAGTTAACTAAAGCAGGTTAAGAGATACAAATTTCTAGTCATACGCCTTATCGCGTTTTTTAATGGTTAAAATATAGATGGTATTCTTTTCTACATCGAACGTAGCGCGATGGTCTCCGATACGGAACCGAAATCCT
Source organism: uncultured Candidatus Saccharibacteria bacterium (assembly GCA_964362685.1). Classification (GTDB taxonomy): domain Bacteria; phylum Patescibacteriota; class Minisyncoccia; order UBA6257; family UBA9933; genus CAYIFL01. Next base: position 13,098 of record CAYIFL010000009.1, on the reverse strand, counting down.
CCTTCTCGATAATCTATAAGGTGTTTTGCAAAGGCGAGCGGATTCTCTTGAGATGCATAAAAGAGCATTTTTTCTGCGATGCGCTTTTGAGTAGAATAAGGCAGCTCTTGGAGTTGTTTAATTGCCTTCTCTGAATAAAAAATTCTCATTACAAGCCGAGCTGCTTAAAGAGTTTCTCTTGTGAAACCATCCTTTTTTGAGCTATTTGTTTGCGTGCTTCGCGGACATCGATTACGTCCTCCATATACGTAAAAAAATCTCGGAAGCGCTCATCGATTTTTTTCAAACGCAGGTATTCTGATTTGCGTATAGAAACCGTATCTTTTCCGGTTTTTGTCGTCATCGTTTTATTCATATTATTTATTATACGATCGCTAGGGAAGAAAAGCAATGGACTTAAATAATACAAAACAAAAAAGGACTTCGCGCATTGGGGCCCTTTTTTGTTGACATTATATAAACGATTGACTATAATTTCCTACTATGTCTCCAGTCATAAGCAAGAAGACAAATTCGCCGATCGCGTATCTTATTAAATCCGAAGTGGATCTGCTTTCGTTTTTAAAGATGGGCGATTTGGTTGAAGCAACGTTGCTGCAAAAAGCGCCGCGCAAGGTGTATTTTGATCTGGGCAAATTCGGCACCGGTATTGTGTATGGCATTGAGCTTGCGAACGCGCGGAGTATCGTTAAAGAATTAGAGCCAGGCAAAACGGTTTCCGCAAAGGTGGTTGACTTAGACGGCGAAGAAGGCGCGGTTGAGCTCTCGCTCTCCGGCGCGCATAAGCAGAAAAATTGGCAGGATATCAAAGACGTTAAAGACGCAGGCGAGGTTTTAACCATAAAAGTAATCGGTGCAAATAGCGGCGGCTTGGTTGCGGATCTCTATGCCATCAAAGCGTTTTTGCCTGTGTCCCAGCTTACCACAGCGCACTACCCGCGCGTGGTTGATGCAGACAAAGGAAAGATTTTGGAAGAACTGCGGAAGCTTGTAGGCGAAGAGCTCAAAGTAAAAATCTTGGATTTTAATCCGCGCACGAATAAATTGATTCTCTCGGAGCGCGAGGCAGTTGAGGAAAGCGTGAAAGAGATGGTCAATAAGTATTCGGTAGGGGATGTGATTGACGGCATCATCTCCGGCATTGCGGACTTCGGTATCTTTGTGCGGTTTGCGGATAATCCGGCAATCGAAGGATTAATCCACATCTCTGAACTCGACCATCAGCTCGTTGATCATCCAAAAGAAATTGCAGAAGTGAATCAGGCAATCAAAGCAAAGATTATAGACATACGGGATGGCCAGGTTTCGCTCTCTTTGAAAGCTTTGAAAGAGAATCCCTGGGATAAAGCGCAGGAAGTATTCAAGGAAGGAAGCGAAATTTCGGGCACCTTATACAAATTTAACCCGTTTGGCGCGTATATACGTTTAGAGAACGGCTTTCATGGATTGCTCCACGTTTCAGAATTTGGCGGTTTGGATGAGATGAGGGAAAAGTTAGTGCCGAATACGAACTATCAGTTTGTGATTGAATCCGTGAAGCCCGAAGAGAAACGGATTATACTTAAGCTAAAGAAGTAGGGGCAACACGAATCTCTGGACGCACACGAATGACACGAATCCGTCGTATGTATTTTATATTTAATATTTGTATAATGAAGTATGCATTTGTGGTATTCGTGTAGTAATAAAACATTCGTGTTATTTTTATGAAGATCCTAACCAAAAACATCATCTGGGCTGTGGGGACGTTGCTCCTCGTTGCATTCATTTTTTCGCTTTTTTATACGAACGGCAAGCCGCCGCAGGTTTTGAGCATTAACGATCTCGTGCAGAAAATTAATGCGGGCGAGGTTGAGAAAGTGGTTGTCGCGGGAAATGATTTGCGCATCACCTTAAAGAGCGGCGAGAAAGCAACGTCAAAAAAGGAGAGTGAGAGCGGTTTTACCGAAACCTTAAAAAATTACGGGGTTGACACCGCGGCGCTCCAAAAAGTAAGTTTTGAAATTCAAGATGAATCAGGATTCAGATTCTGGGCAGGCATTTTGATTCCATCTCTTTTACCCCTTATCATCATCGGCGTTTTCTTCTGGCTGATGTTTCGGCAAGCGCGCACGGGTATGAGCCAGGCATTTAGCTTTGGCAAGGCGAACGTACGGCTCTTTACGCAATTTAAAGATCGCGTGACCTTTAACGATGTCGCGGGGCTCAAGGAGGCAAAACAGGAATTGATGGAGGTGGTGGATTTTTTGAAGAACCCGAAAAAATATCTGGAGATCGGCGCGCGGATTCCTCGCGGCGTCTTGCTCTTAGGCAGTCCGGGCACAGGGAAGACCCTTCTTGCGCGCGCTGTTGCCGGCGAAGGCAATGTGCCGTTTTTCCATATTTCCGGATCGGAATTTGTCGAGATGTTTGTTGGTGTTGGTTCAAGCCGGGTGCGGGATCTTTTTATGACTGCGAAACGCGCGGCTCCCTGCATCGTATTTATCGATGAGATTGACGCCATTGGCCGGGAGCGGGGAGCTGGTATTGGCGGCGGGCATGATGAGCGTGAGCAGACATTAAATCAAATACTGGTTGAAATGGATGGCTTTGACCGCGATACCAAGGTGATTGTGATTGCGGCAACTAATCGCCCGGATATTTTAGACTCGGCGCTTCTTCGCCCGGGGCGATTTGACCGCAGGGTTGTTCTTGATATGCCGGATATAGGTGATCGTGATGAGGTCTTAAAAATACACAGCCGCGGCAAGCTTTTGGCAAAAGGAGTAAATTTGAGAAAAGTAGCGGAGCGCACCCCTGGATTTGCCGGCGCTGACCTCGCGAACTTGATGAATGAAGCCGCAATTCTCGCAGCGCGGAAAAATCAGACGGAAATAAATCAACAGGATATATTCGATTCAATCGAAAAAGTTCTGCTTGGACCTGAGCGAAGGAGCCGTGTCTTAAATCAAAAAGAAAAAGAAATCACGGCGTACCACGAAGCCGGCCACGCGCTCGTCACCGCAAGCTTGAAGGGATCGGATCCGGTGCATAAAGTTTCGATCGTAGCCCGGGGTAGGGCAGGCGGCTATACCTTAAAACTGCCGCTTGAGGAAACCTATTTGCGCACTAAATCGCAATTTTTATCTGATCTTGCAACGCTCTTGGGCGGATATATCACCGAGCAGATGGTCTTCGGCGACATTTCAACCGGCGCTTCTAATGATTTGCAGATTGCCTCTGAGCTTGCGCGGAGATTGGTTACAAAATACGGCATGAGCGAAAAAATGGGTCCCCTTACCTACGGCAAAACAGAAGAAATGATTTTTCTGGGGCGTGAAATCGGGACAGAAAGAAATTATTCTGAAAAAGTTGCCGCGGAAATCGATGGCGAGGTCCGCGCGTTTATAGACCGGGCTTTTTCGGCAGCGAAAAAAATTCTCACCTCGCAGGGTAAGGTTTTGAAAGCCATCGCGCAAAAGCTGATTGAAAAAGAAACGCTGGAGCAGGAAGAATTTTACGCATTGGTGAATAGTTTTAAGCTGAAGCCGGTGGCGATATAAAAATACAGAGTACAGAGTATTGAGCACCGAGCAACGGGTACAGAGTACGAATAGGCAGTATCAGAGCAGGCGCGAAAGCGCTTGTTTTGTTTAAAGAACGTGTATTATAATCTGTACGCGACAGGGTGCATAGCTCAGTGGTAGAGCACGTCTCTTATAAAGACGGGGTCGCAGGTCCGATCCCTGCTGCACCCACACACGAATTCCGTTAAAATTTTGAGCAAAATTTTATTACGGAATTCAGTGTCCCGCCTCGGCGGGACTGCAATAGCTTAAGATAAATAAAAAAAATCTCCCGATTACGATCGGGAGATTTTTTATGAATTGTCCCGTTTCTCGGGACGTCGACCTTGCAAAGTAGTTACGAGGCGATGCGGAACATGCGTCCTACCTGCTTCAGCAAAACCGTTGGATACAGATACAATTTATATAATGTACCTCGGTATACGTGCGTGTTTGTTCTCTTGATAATATTCAACATATACATAATGAAGCTTATAAGGCAGAAATCGATCACTAGCGCAGCAAGCAGATCTGGATGAAGCATCGCTTTCGCTGCGATCCCTTGCATGATCTGCGTAATGCCTGATGGGCTTATGCCAAATGATTCAACAAATGAATTCATTACTTTGGTAAAGCTGTGGTTTAAAATCTGCCACACATCTGCAATAACTCGTGTGCTTGCAATCGCTATGAGGATCCACAAAGGATAGCGGAGCTGTTCATAGAGCGCGCGGCGCATAATGCGCTTGTGGAGCTCTAAAGAGCAATCTATTTTTGGCGCTGATTTAATTTTTTGAGAAAGATAATCCATAATCTCCCGATACCGTCGGTTTCTCGTTTTTCTCGAGAAGCATTTTTTTCATTTCTTGCCGGGCTTGCCTTAGGCGGGTTTTAACCGTACCCAAGGGGATGTCCCAAAGCTTTGCGATGTCCGCTTGGCTGAAGCCATCGAAATAGAATAATATTAAAATTGATTGGTGGACTGGTACGAGTCCTCGCATCGCGCGCTTTACTTCATCAACATTTTCGAAATCCTTAAGCGCATCAACGCTATAGTGCTCCGAGCTCAAAGCTGCTAAGTATTCGAGATTTACCTCCTGGTTCTTGGGTGCAAAGGTTTTTTCGCGAATGCGTTTTTCCTTACGCAGCCAGTCAAACACGATATTGGTTGCAATCCTATAAAGCCAGCCCCGGAAGTTATCATCCGGGTTCACGGTATCGATATTCGTATAGAAGCGAATGAAGACTTCTTGGGTTAAATCCTCGGCATCCTCTTTTCGGTTCACGAATCTATATATGTAGTTCAGGATGCGGTTCTCGTAGGCAAACAGGATTTTCTCAAATGCAGCGAGATTGCCGGATTTAAGCTCCAGGAGTAATTCGCGTTCACGTGGATCAGCCATACTAAAGAAATGAGTCTAGAAAAAACTATGCGACTCTTTGCTCTGCGCTCTAAGTATACTACGATTTGAAGCACGAAAGGGTTTTGAGGGTGGAAAGGATGTGCATAGTGTGGTAGGCTGATGTGCAAGAAAGCGAGGTATTGCAGCATTTTTGCCAGCCCAGCAACTCCTGACGGCACCGGCGGTTCGTTTGCTCCAGCGGCAAACGACCGCCTACACTCTCGCCCGATGGCTCTCCGCTTCGCTCCGAGACCAAGCCCATCGGACTCCGAGAGTTGCCGCACGGAATTGCTGGGCTGGGTAATGGGCACATAGCTCAGTGGCAGAGCACTGCTTTTACACAGCAGGGGTCCAAGGTTCAAATCCTTGTGTGCCCACTTTTTTGTTTGCACCAACATCTTTTCCTTGTTAGAATTCGTTTATTCGTAAATTCGTACAGATTCGTTATTCGTTGATTTATGAAATTCATCGCCGATCTCCAAATCCACTCTAAATACTCCCGCGCCACCTCCCAAAGTATGGTTTTGGAAGAAATCGACCGCTGGGCAGGAAATAAAGGTATCCATGTGATGGGCACCGGGGACTTCACACACCCCGCGTGGTTTAAGGAGATAAAAACAAAACTAGAGCCTGCAGAGCCAGGCCTTTTTCAGCTAAAAAAGGAGTATAAATTACCGACTTTGCGGGGCACCTTATCCGACACTCGCTTTATGCTTGAGGTTGAAATTTCCGGCATCTATTCAATCAATAAAAAGGTATATCGGGTGCACAATATGATTTTCGCGCCGGACCTTGAAACTGCGGAGAAAATAAACACCCAGCTTAGCTGGATCGGCAATCTGGCATCTGACGGACGCCCGATTTTAGGCATTGATTCGCGCGAAGTTGTAAAAATCGTTTTGAATGCGAATCCTAAAGCTGTTGTGATTCCTGCGCACGCGTGGACCCCATGGTTTTCGGTCTTCGGCTCTATGTCCGGATTCGATACGCTTGAAGCATGCTTTGGCGAATACACAAAATATATTTTTGCAATTGAAACCGGGCTCTCGAGCGATCCGGTGATGAACTGGCGCTTGTCGAAGCTCGACAACATTTCTTTGATTTCAAATTCGGATTCGCACTCCCTGCCGCGCATCGGCCGCGAAGCAAATATGTTTGATGTCGAACCAAGCTATGAAAATATTATTGATGCCATCCGCTCGCGCGATCCGAAAAAATTTGTGGCAACCATCGAATTTTTTCCAGAAGAAGGGAAGTATCATTTTGACGGGCACCGCGTCTGTGGCATAGTTTTCTCTCCGGAAGAATCAAAGAAGCGTAACAACATTTGTCCGAAGTGCGGCAAGGGTTTGACTATCGGTGTTTTGAACCGCGTTCACAAATTAGCGGACCGCCCGGAGATAAAAACCGAATTTACAAACAATATGCATCACTACGAAAATCGGGTCCCCTTTTATAATTTGATTCCCTTGGACGAAGTAATTGCTAAGGCATTGCAGTTTAGCGTTGCCTCGCGCAAGGTAAAAGAAGAATACGAAAGGTTCATCAAACAATTCGGCGGCGAGTTCAATATTTTAATGGAGCTTACCCCGGATGAGATGAAAGGTAAAGTTGACAACAAAATCATCCAGGGTATTATGGCAATTCGCGAAGGAAAAATTCGTTTCAAGCGACCAGGTTTTGACGGCGAATATGGCATAATGGAGTTTCTAGAATCGATGACGGGAGAAGAGCGCAAAGAAGTGCAGGCGAAGTTGTTTTAACACGGATACATCACAAACACGAATACCACAAATAACGTATTCGTGGCATTCGTGTGTATTCGAAGATTCGTGTTATGTCTTTATCCATCAACGATCTCACAAACGGCACCATAGTAAAAATCGAAGGGCAACCGTTCGTTGTTTTGTCCGTGAAGCATTTGCATATTGGACGGGGCGGATCGAGTATTCAGACTAAGATAAAAAATGTGAAAACAGGCCAAGTGCTTGAGCGTAATTACAAGCCAGCTGATGCGTTTGAAGAGGCGGAGATCGAAAAAATGCAATCGCGGTTTTTGTATGAGTCCCGCGGCATTTTTTGGTTTAATGAAGTAGGTAACGCAAAAAACAGATTCTCTCTTGGGGTTGATGAGATAGGAGATGCCGCGCAATTTTTAAAACCGAATCTCGGCATTCTTGCGATCAAATTTGATGATGCCATTATCAGTATCGAGCTTCCCATTAAAGTTGATTATAAAGTAGTTGAAGCTCCGCCATCCGTGCGCGGTGACACAGCGCAAGGCGGCACGAAAGTGGTTGTGATTGAATCCGGCGCAAAAGTTTCCGCCCCGCTTTTTATACAAGAAGGAGATATTATCCGCGTAAATACACAAACTGGGAGCTACACCGAGCGTATCGAAAAAGCGTAAAAAGATATCCACAGCTCGTACTTGCTTTGCAAAGATAAAAATGTGCTACTATATATATAGGCATCCGCCAACTTTACTCCAAGGCGGTGCCTACTAAGAGTCCGCTCAATCAAACGAGTGGATGAGCACCTTCCAAACAGAATACGCGCAGAAATGCGCACATTGATCGTTCGTGAGCTTTGACTAAGTTCTCCTTGTAGTAATTCGCCTCACTAGAGGAGAACATCCATCTTAGAGAGCATCACCTCTAAGATTTCACGCAGCACCTTGATTGTTAAAGCGCACAAACTGATCACACATCGGACTTCGGTCCGAATCAATAGCCCTTGTCGAGAAAGAACGTCCCAAACCACAATTCTTCACTCCGAGGGCTATTTCTTTTACCCAAGTACCCACATTTTTTTAAGATCTTGATTTAGTCAACAAATCTGCGATCGCAGAAACGTTGACTAATTACTTTCGGTTGAAGCGGTTCTGTATTTATGCTAGATTACCTGCGCAATGATTAAGAAAAAGGCTCGCCTTGAGCCGCGTCGGAAGGTTTTTGTTGGAATGAGCGGTGGCGTGGATTCATCAGTTGCCGCGCTGCTTTTGAAGAAAGAGGGCTACGACGTGGTTGGCGTTTTTATTCGCTCATACAATCTTGACGGATGCGCGGATCGCGATGCGGAAGATGCGCGCCGCGTTGCGGAAAAGCTGCAAATTCCTTTCTACGTGTTTGATTTTGAAGATGAGTATAAAAAGAAAGTAGTGGAGTATATGATTGACGGCTATCGCAAAGGTCTTACGCCGAATCCGGATGTGATGTGCAATAAGGAAATCAAATTTGGGATTTTTTTGAAAAAAGCATTGGAGATGGGCGCGGAGTATGTGGCGACCGGACACTATATAAAAAATAAAAAATCAAAAATCAAAAATCAAAATGACAATTCAAAATTGAAAATTGTTTATACACTATTTGAAGCAAGAGATAAAAACAAAGACCAGTCGTATTTCCTTTGGACATTAACGCAGGACCAATTGAAGCATTGCCTCTTCCCGATCGGCGATTATTTAAAATCCGAAGTACGGGAGATTGCGCGCGAGGCAGGACTCCCAACTGCGGAGAAAAAAGATTCTCAAGGAATTTGCTTCTTGGGGAAAGTAACGCTTGAAGAATTTTTAGGAAACTATATTCCGTCAAAGCGCGGCAAAGTGCTTAGTGCAAACGGCGAAGTGATCGGCGAGCATCGCGGCGCGGAATTTTATACCATCGGCCAGCGCCATATTGGCTTGGCCAATCGCGGACTTACGCGGACTGAACGCGGACTGACGCAGACAAAAGATTTCAAGCCGCTCTACGTTGCCGGAAAAGATGTGGTAAAAAATACACTCGTGCTTGCGGAAGGGGACGACAACCCGGCGCTTTCTAGAAAAGAGATTGAACTACAAAATATTAATTTCATCGATCCGAAAGCCGCTTCTCTAATTCGCGCGCTTGCCCGCCGAAGCCTTGGCGAAGGAGGGAATGGTGGAATAAGGATTTTGGCGCGCGTAAGGTACCGGCAGCCGTTAGTATCGGCAAAACTAGTAACTAGCGAACTAGGGAACTATAAATTAGAATTTGACTCTCCAGTCAAATTTGTTGCTCCTGGCCAGTCGGCGGTGTTTTACTTGCCCGGAGCGAAAGCGGAGGGTAGAGGAATGCAAGTCGGGGGTGGTAAATTAGAAGTAATTGGCGGGGGAGTCATTGTTTAAGCCACTAGCCACTAGGGAATTAGCCAATATATAAAAAAATACCGCTCCCGATCGGATATGACCGGGAGCGTTTGGTGCGTGCGGTATCGAGATAATTTATGTCGGGGGTAGAAATCTTATCAAGCCCCAGATCGTAATACGGGATCTGGGTCGGGAACGTAATCGCCCCATGGCGGAGGCGGCTCGTGTTGGCTAAGAAGTGATTCTAAAAAACTTAGATGGCCGTTATCCTTGATAAAAGGGTGTGTTTCTATAAATCGCCGGTAGGCTGCTATTCGCCGCAAGACGATTTCGCCAGCGTGGGGAACGTCCCAAATATAGAGATCCGGGTTGGCCATACACCACCCGACTAACTCGTTAGCTGTGTCGCAATGGGCAATCAGAGCCTCTAACTGTCTTCTGCCCTTACTAATATTGCTTACTAGTAAAATAAGCAAGAGAACTACGACGATAAGCAATGCAATGGACATAATATCTCCTTCCTGCATGTTGTTAATGGTCTAGACTAATATAAATACAAAAATATTTAATTATCAAGTGGCTAATCTCTGCAGGAAGTTTGTATTTTATTGTGATAGCAATTAGTATGGAGATATAAAAAAGAATTCAACTCAAAATTTTCTTCACCTGATTTTTAATTTTGAGTTGTAATTTTGATTTTTGAATCATGTTGTATACCCGCAAAGGCGACAAAGGCGACACCTACTTCTTCGGCTGTAATCAGCGTTTTATGAAAAGCTCGGAGCTGGCAGAGGCGCTGGGCGCTTTGGACGAAATTAATTCTCTCCTCGGACTTTGCAAAGTCCGAGCGCAGACTCACGCAGACTTCACGCGGACTGACGCAGAACAATCCCCTGACCTCTTACGTATTATTGAAAACGTTCAGCAGAACCTTTTTATTATCCAGGCGGCGCTTGCCGGCGCGGATAAAAAAATCACGCAGGAGAAAATTACGGAAATCGAAACTATTATAGATAGCATCGAAAAAGAACTGCCGCCGATAAAAACATTCTTTGTCTCTGGCGGCACAGAGCTTGGTGCCTTGCTCGATTACGCCCGCACCATCGCACGCCGCGCCGAGCGCCGCGTGGTTGCAGTTTCTGAAAAGACGCCAGATAAATTTCATCCAGAGCTACTCGCGTATTTAAATCGTCTTTCCTCTCTTTTGTATGCACTTGCGCGCTACACCAATTTCAAAGCAGGGATAGAAGAAACTCCCCCATCGTATAGCTAGTTCGTCCTAAATTCTAGATTCTAAATTCGTTATATGAGGATCTACGATATCGCTTTCTACTTCGCCTCATTTTTTCTCGCAGGAGTTCTCTTATATAGTTTGAGCATTAGTCTTCTCATTATAGCGTTGATTGCCGCGCTCGCGGCGATTTTTATTATAGCCATCACCTATATATCTCGCGGCACTATATCACGATATAGTAAGGCGTTGTGGCTTGCGGGCTTATCGCTTATGATTCTACTCGGTGCCCTGTATGTTTCACTCTACGTGCATCTCGAAAATCAAAAAATCAACATTGTTTTTAATAAGAAAGTTTCTTTTTCTGGAATCGTCGTCGCATATCCGGATCACGGCAAAACGCAAAATCTTGTTATCGATCTTAAATCGCCCTACGCAGGAAAAACTTTGGTGAAAATTCCTCCGTACCCGAGTTTTGATTACGGTGACCGTATCCAATTTGAGGGAACAATCCAATCTCCACAACCCTTAGCATATGCGAATTATCTGAAGAAGGAGCATATCTTTGGCGTTTCAGCTTCGCCGCAGGCGCAACTGATTTCAAAAAATAATGGATCTTCAATTCGGGCAGAGCTTTTTAGGCTTAAAGAAACCATGATATCGATTTTCCAAAAAATTTTACCAGAAGAAAAAGCAGCGTTTCTCGCTGGACTTACCTTGGGTGAGCAGGCGGAGTTTTCCAAGGAGCTAAAAGACGCAATGAAAGCAAGCGGCACCACACATTTGGTTGCGCTTTCCGGCTATAATATCTCGATTATTGCGATTACGCTTAGCGCTCTTTTTGGAAAAGCACTTGGCAAGCGGTGGTCGTTTTTCTTAAGCATTCTCGTCATCGTTCTTTTTGTGTTGATGACCGGGGCAGAAGCATCCGCGATGCGCGCTGCGATTATGGGTATTTTGCTTTTAGTTGCAAATCAGGTGGGCAGGATGTATAGCGTGCGGAATGCGATTGTGCTCGCAGCATTTTTTATGGTACTTATAAATCCTTTGATTCTCCGCTTTGACGTTGGATTTGAGCTGTCATTCTTGGCTTTGGTGGGTATTGTCTATGTTGCGCCTGCAGCGCGGAAATTACTGCGCATCAAAGACGATCCGGGGATCCTTGGCCTTCGAAAAGCATTTTTTGAAACATTAGGGGCCCAGCTTGCGGTTATCCCATTTCTTATCATTACCTTTGGCATATTCTCGCCGATCTCGCTTCTCACCAATATTCTTGTTTTAGCTTTTGTTCCGCTCACGATGGCTCTAGGATTTATAACCGCAGGTATTGGATTCTTTTCGTTTTCCTTCGCAATGATTTTTGGCTGGATTGTGAATCTTCTTTTATCCTACGAGCTTTTTATTATTACTTCTTTCGGTCGCGTCTCGCTTTTAACCATTACTTCGATGAGCATATCTTTGGCTTTTGTGTATTACGCAGCGCTCATCGTTTTAATCGCATGGTATAAATTAAGAAAACCGGTGTTTGCGCAAAAAGTCTACTGAATTTCGATCGGAACTCAGTAGACTTTATTAACATTATAGAAATAGCATATGAAAACCAAGGAGCTTGCCATAGTCGTCGTCATAGTCATGGTTTTATTCGACTTTTTTGTTTGGTATGAAATTTTTGCGCATACGCCAAGCGCGAATACCAAACTTTATTTTCTGGATGTCGGGCAGGGAGACGCGGAGCTTGTGGTTTTGCCCGGGAATATTAAGGTTTTGATTGACGGCGGCCCGGATAGTAAGGTCCTAGGTGAGCTCTCAAAGGTTTTGCCTGCGACTGACCGGTATATTGATTTGGTTGTGATGAGTCATCCGCAGACAGATCATTTCACTGGATTGATTTCCGTTTTAAATCGATATCGGGTTGGCGCGCTTCTCACAAGTGGCAATCGCGGACCTGCAAAAAGCTACGCGGATTTAGAAAAAGCAATTGCGAAAAATAAGGTGCCGGTTGTGGTGCTTGGCGAAGGAGATAAAATTGCGCACGGCGTTGATACATTTAATATCCTCTCACCTGATCCGTATTTGCTTACGGGCGCAGAGCCAAATGATTGGGTCTTAGTTATGAAATTAGTTTCAAATGGCGTGCGCGCGCTCTATAACGGCGATATCGATTCGCACATTGAGGATACGCTTATCAAAAAATATGATATGGCACTCGATGTCTTAAAAGTTGCGCATCACGGATCAAAATTTTCTTCGTCAGAAGATTTTTTACGTGCAGCACAGCCAAAAATTTCTGTAATAGAAGTTGGCGCGAAAAATACGTACGGGCATCCGACACAGCAGACTCTGGCGCATTTAGTATCTATTGGTTCAAAAATTTTCCGTACAGACAAAGACGGGATGATAAAGTTGGAGGTAAAAGATGGAAGAATAGAGATTTTTAAGGAACGATAAGCTCTGCGCTTTTTTTTCGCTAGGTGCTCGGCGCAGATAAATATTTATTCGTTCGGCTTAATTTCCCGATAAAAATTCAGTTCCCGTTCCTCCTTCGCTGCGCTCAGGATTTTCCGACCAAATTTTTATTTTCGGAAAATTCGCGCCGAGCGGTGTGAACGGGAGGTGCGTCGCGACTTCGCGCGTAACGATACCGTGATTGCCACCGAGCTCTGGAGTTACGAGCTGAAAGAGCGCAAGGTCTATGCGGCGGGTCTCAAAATCTGGAACCGCCAAGCCAACCTGAACGCGATGACGGTTGGGGCTGACCCGATTGTCTACCAGTTCTACAAATTCTCCAATCTACCGTCTTATAGGTGCGGC
>CAYIFL010000008.1:11087-13522 GCA_964362685.1 uncultured Candidatus Saccharibacteria bacterium | reverse complement strand
TTGCTATAATAAGATCGTCAACAATCTTTTGGATTTCGGCTTGTGCGGCACTACTAATTTGGTCTCCTGCGGTAGCTTGCGAAACAGCCATTTTAAAGTTCTTTTGTGCTAAAGCAAGGCCGACTGGCTCAAAAATACTTGTGCCGAAATTTGTATTGAGAGAATGAATAAATGAATATAAAGCCAGACGATCTTTGCCGAGTAAGCGAGTATGAAAAGGCATTGACGCCGGCTCTGGTTTATAGTTTTGAAACTTATTGCGTAAACTTGCTTTTAAAACTTTTTCAACACTATTTATTTGTTCTTTAGATAAGGCCATATATCATTTTTCCCTTACTTCTATCAGTGCATACTCAACAGCATCTCGCCACTTATCCCCAAAATAATCTCCGATCTTTTCTTTAATAAAGGATAAATCTCCCGTATTAGAAGGTATCTTTTCTTCATCTGAAATATTTAACACGTCCTCCACTGTAATCGCGTAAAGTATCTTTTTCTTTTTCATGATTGTTCTTTTAGGTGAAAAATTATTTCTGAATAAGGCGACTTATCCCGTTCGGTTCTATTTAACACTGGTCGCCTGAATTGATTGACTATTTTCATTCGAGCCTGCTCGGCAATTAGCGGATACAAATTATATTTATCATTCGCAACTAAAAAAACACTGTAATTCTCTTTGAGGTATTGCTTGCAGTTGTTTAATACATCGGCAATTCCTTGTGCGTACGATCGTCGCGCTTCTAGTCCTTGCCCCTTGTACAGCGGGCCTATTTCTAAGTCATCCTTGCGCTTAAACCCGAGAAGATCATAGGCATAGGCGTGCTGTTCGTGATAATCAATTTGCCCAACATACGGCGGCGAGCAAAATATACCTGCTATTTTTTGCCTCTTTAGTATTTTGGAAAATTCTGGATTTTGTTTTTCTACTTTTCTAAAAATATCAGTCGTCCTTGAATCACCAGCTAAAATGGAATAGTGGACTGGTTTTCGTAATCTACTAAATTCTCTGATTCTCCTTAAGGTATCGAGGGCGTAACGATTGAGCATGCTTGTTATAGAGAAAAGGGGCTTGCAGATTTTTTTATGTTTGTAGCAGTAATAAGTCGCTAGTTGAGGCTCTTTGAGTGTTGCTAGGTCACTATGTGTCGTCGCACGGCACGATCTAATTGTTCTGCTCAAAATAAGCGCAAGGATTTTTCGTGACTTAACGTCCCTTTCCTGCTTTATTGTTTGAAATACATGGTCAATCTCACGGCGTACATTTTCTATAAACCAAGTATCCAAAAAAGTGGTTAATATATCCTGTTTCAATTTGATTGAGTATTTCTTGAGTAGTTTTTGATAAATAAGTAGAAACTCTTTCTCTTTTTCGGTGGCGAATTTATTTTCATCAAAGTTTTCTTGATTAATTTTATATTTGAAGCCATAACTAGGAAAGTGTCCCGAGTTAAATTTGGCAAGCTCGGCTAAAAGTTCATTTTCAAAATCCTGAATCTTATTGTCGTGCTCAAAAGAATCAAGCGAAGCAATCAATTTCTTAATCGCCTTTTGTAAATAGGTATCATCATAGTGCGTCGCCTTACAGCTTGAGATCATACAGTTAAATTCAGAAACATCTATACCGACAGAATGGATGCCCATTTCAAGTGATTGAATAATTGTCGTCCCAGAACCCAAAAACGGATCGAGGATAATATCGCCTGCTTTGAAATAGATTTCTTTTTTAAAATCATCAGTGTGATTATCTATAAAATATTCAACAAGCTGTGGAATGTATTTACCTTTGTAGGGATGGAGTCGGTGAACATGCTTGGTGGTATCTACCTCTCTTAAATTATCGAAAGAAAGTGTCCAGTTTAAATCATTGCCTAGATTTTTTTTCCAATTTACTTCGCGTTGACCATTATACGAATCGTAATATTGTTTTAGATCATTCAAATCAACCATAGTCGAGCCATTCTCGCCATATTTTTTTACTTTTCCATACTGCACAAGATAAGAAATATTTGTAGGTAAAACATCTTTGTTGAGATGTTCTGATGCCCATTTTGATGCTTCAGGGATAGTTACTAAAGACATAAAATTATTTAAACATTTTTTATAATCCGCGAAATCTTGCCTTGCAATTTGTTTTTCTGCCAATTATGTTATGAGTTTATTATACATCTTTATAATTGTAAAAATTGCCATTTTTCAACTTACTCCACAAACTCCACATCCATCCTCGGCTCATCTGGCCCGGCGTAGAGCGGCACGATTTCCAACTCCCCTTTTGATTGCACGCGAATCACGTCAATAACTTTTCCGAAAATACGGTAGTCGCGATGAAGAATAATAGGCTTATACTGGGGATCAGACGATACGGGTCGAAGAATCAACGCGTTATTCGCAAACTCTATCTTTTTAATAACTGCAAAGCTGTCGATAATCGCAAC
>CAYIFL010000008.1:0-10987 GCA_964362685.1 uncultured Candidatus Saccharibacteria bacterium | reverse complement strand
GCGAATCCCCCGTCGCTCATAACGCTTGCGCTCAATCAAACCTTTTCGTTCAAGGGAATCAAGATATTGAATCACCGCGCGCGGAGAAGAAAATTTCATAAGGCTCACAAGCTCTGCAACAGTCGGCGACTCGCCTTTTTTCTCCATTAAATTACAAAGAGAATCGTAAAATTTTTTCTGCTTTCCCGTAAGCCGATTGAATGTATCCATAATGTATATTGTACCATTATTCACTTTATATACAATATATACATCTGTGGAAAAGTCCCATGCGCTATTTTACTCTTTTTCATTCATTTTCGGTCGTCAATACATAAACTCGAATCGTTTAATTTTCTTATAAAAACTCGGTTCCCGTCGTGCGCTCCGACCAAGTTTTTATGAGTAAGAAAATTAGCACTCTTCTTCGTTTATGTATGTTTGCCGACCTCAAAACTCATTCAAAAGAGCAAAATAGCTTTTTAGCGATGGGTCAGAAAATATTCAAACTTATTTTGTATATTTTTATCGCGAATCAATACTCCACTGCTTATTAACACCTTACCCACAGATACAGGCGTATAACGTAGAAGAGCCATACCGAACATGATACGATTATATCTCTCGAGCCGCGCGCGCCTCATCCGACTAATTTTTTCTTCTTATGAGAAAAAAGCTGTGGCGCACATTCACCTATGCATACACAAAAAAGGATCTTGCCATTCTTTTCGGTCTTTTCGCGGTCTACTTTGTAGCGGGTAAAGTTGGGCTGAGTTTTGCCTCTGTGAACCCAAGCGCTTCCGCAATCTGGCCACCTACGGGCATTGCCGTAGCCGCACTTATACTTTTGGGTTATCGATTTTGGCCCGCCATTTTTATCGGCGCACTTTTTTTGCATGCCGGCGTACAAGGTACTTTTTCCACTTCACTCGGCATTGCTCTTGGGAACACGCTTGAGCCGATCATCGGAACCTATCTCACCAATCGATTTGCGAACGGCAGAAAAGCATTTGAGGAAATGCAGAGTATTTTTAAATTCGCCTTTTTCGCCGGCGTACTCGGCGCAGGAGTGAGCGCGACGATCGGCGTCACTTCGCTCGCGCTTGCGGGATTTGTCCCCCTAAACACCTATGCGTCAGTATGGTTCACGTGGCTTCTGGGGGATACGGGCGGCGCGCTTATTGTTGCTCCGTTTTTAATCCTCTGGGCTGAAAAAAGCTCTTTTACGTTGAGTAGAAATCGGGTGCCTGAATTTTCGCTTTTAATCCTTGCTTCTCTTGTGGCAGGATGGATGGTTTTCGAGGCAAGCTTCCCGTTTATCTCGCTAGCCATCCCTCTTTTTGTCTGGTCCGCGCTCCGCTTTGGCAGAAGAATAACAGTGACCCTTATCGTATTTTTGTCTGTTATTGCCATCATCAGCATCTTTAACGGCAATTATATGCTTGTGGGAAAAACGCCAAATGACTCCTTAATCATCGCCCAAATGTGCATATCAGTCACAGCGCTTACGTTCATCGGTATGGCCGCGATTATACGAAAAAACAAAATAATGCTGAAAAATCTCAGACAAGAAGAAGCCAAGATTATCGAAGCAAAAGCAAAAGAAGATGCTATTTTAATGAGTATCGGCGACGCGCTTGTTGTTACGGATAAAGAAGGAGCGATTATCCTGATGAATCCGCAGGCGGAACGCATGTTTGAATGGAAGCTTGAGAAAGCCTTCGGCTGGCCGGTTGCGAATGTGGTTATGATCGAAGATGAAAATGGCGTGCCTATCGAAAAGGAAAAACGGCCAATCACGCTTGCGCTTACTTCACAAAAGAAAATAACCACCACCGACCAGGATAACTTGTATTACGTGAAGCGCAACGGCACACGGATCCCGGTCGGCCTCACCGCAACACCGGTCATTCTCGATAACGCTGTGGTCGGCGCAATTGCGCTTGTGCGCGATATTACCTTCGAAAAAGAAATTGACCGCTCAAAAAACGAATTTATTTCAATCGCATCGCATCAGCTGCGCACCCCCCTCTCGTCAGTAAAGTGGATCATCGAGCTTCTGCTTGAAGACCGGCTTGCGGAAACACAAAAAAATAAACTGCGCGATATTTATCATTCGAATGAGCGCCTTATCAATCTGGTGAATGATCTCCTGAACATCACGCATATTGAAAACGGCACCCTACCCTCTTCTTCTTCTCCGGTGAATATCAGCGAGGAAATTCAGAGACAACTTGCCTTATTTCAGGAAACAGCAGGCAAAAAAGACGTCGCCATTCTCTATAAAAAAGCAGAGGGAGACCACACGCTCCTCATAGATCCCGTATTCTTTATTGAGCCATTTAAAAATATCCTGGAAAACGCGATTACCTACGCGCCAAAGAATTCAAAAGTCGAAGTGCGCACCGAGACTACGCATACCTCACTCATCGTAACCATTCAAAACGACGGCCCGGCAATTAAAAAAGAAGATCGGGAAAAACTATTCAACAAATTTTATCGGGGCAGAAAAGCGCAGACTATAAAGCCATCCGGCAGCGGTTTGGGATTATATATTGCTAAATTGCATATTGAATCTTTAGGCGGATCAATATGGTTTGATTCCCCCCTAAAAAATACTAAGGGCGTGGCATTCCACATACGCATGCCGATGCCGCCGCAGATTAATCCGTTGCGCATACACAATACAAGAACGGTATTCGTATAATACTATATGAAAATTCTTATTGTCGAAGATGAAGAAATGCTGGCGCGGGCGCTTGCGGAAAAATTCGGGAAATCCGGATTTGATACGGCAATCGCCCATACCGGCAACACAGCCTTAAAAATGGCAGGCGAATATAAACCGGATGTTATTCTCTTGGATATCCTCCTGCCCGGAAAAAGCGGTATACAGGTTTTACGCCGCCTCAAAGCCATAAAAAAGCTTGCGAAAACGCCTGTTGTTATTCTATCGAATTTTAGCCAAGAAATTGATATAAAACACGCTCTTGAAATTGGTGCCCGTGACTATATAATAAAAACTCAATATCCTTTAAGTCAATTAGTAGAACGGATAAAAACAATTGTATCAGTCAAACAAAATTTGATTTAAATTGTATGGCTCACCGCACCGCGTCGCTTCAGCATAAAAAAGTCGTTATTATCGAGGATGAACGCCAAATGCTCCACGCTCTTGCGGAAAAATTTGCGAATGAGCGGTTTGACGTTATTCCGGTTTCAAACGGCGAGAATGGCCTGCCCATCGCCCTCAAAATCAAGCCGGATTTGGTTATGATTGACATCTTTTTGCCCGGTATGGACGGCATAGAGATCTTAAAACGCATCCGCAAAGCGAACCAATGGGGGAAAAAGGTCCCTGTACTATTCCTTACGAATATTAATCCAACGACTGAAATACTGAAGGAAATGCAGGATGACACGCCCTCTGGGTATCTTGTGAAAAGCAACTATAAACTCGAAGCAGTGGTAAAAAAAGCAAAAGAGCTCCTTGGCATTATTCCTCCGCTCACTGCAAACCCTGAATTATAGAGCAAAAAATTCTTGTTTTAACGTCATATTCATCGCTTAAAAGCTATTTCGCTCTTTTGAATGAAGAATGGATTTTGAGCACAGGTTTTCCACACCCTCCCCTTTACCCTCTCCTTATTTCCGATATACTACGTGCAGCATCTTAGAGACGCTGAACGCGTCTTTGTAGCTCTTTAACACTTCGGCGGCACATCCGAAGTATTTGTCGTCGAAAACAGCTTAGTAAATCCCTCATCTTGAATTAATTAAAGGTAAGGGATAAAGGGACGAACAGTAATTAAAAATATTTCTATGAAAAAAGCAATTTTTATTGCCCTCGTTTTAGTGGGTTGGGTAAGTATTGGGTTAGTTCTACAGCCCGCGCATGCCGCACCGGTAATCATTACTGTTGCTGATATAACCCCAGAACAAGCCGCGATCCTGAACGCAGAATTGAACGCAATGAAAGACACTCTGATACAAATTCAAGGACAGTATGGAACAGGCGGATCGTCATACCAGCCAGTACCACAGGTACCGCAAGCAACCACGCCAACTGGCCTAAGCGCAGAGTCAAGGATGCAAATAAGCCAGACCCTTGGCTCGCTGGCTACGACGCTTATGCAAATGCAGAATACCTTGGCAGCCGGCAACTCAACACAGCAAG
The DNA here is from genome assembly GCA_964362685.1 of uncultured Candidatus Saccharibacteria bacterium. GTDB lineage: Bacteria > Patescibacteriota > Minisyncoccia > UBA6257 > UBA9933 > CAYIFL01. The sequence continues at coordinate 6,831 of CAYIFL010000008.1, read as the reverse complement.
AATTAGACAATATGAGCGTAGCACTCCAGGGTGTTGGGAATAGCGTAAGTGCGATCGTTGCGGCTGTTGCCGCGGCACAAACAGGCGGCGGACAGGCAATTGCAGAAGCACCTATGGTAACGCCATCGCCCCAGCCCACGACTGCATTCGAATCTGCACCAATGGAAAACACTCCGGAGGTAACGGGAAGCGATGAGACTGAAGGAACACCCGCTGATGAAGCGTCAGAATCAGGAATAGCACAAGCTTCCTCCGCTGTAAGCGGAAGAAGGTGGATTGTGCCGGCAATAATCGTTTTGATAATTATTATAGCTGCAGTATGGTTCTGGAGGTCAAAGGGAGAAGCGCCAAAACCGAAACCGCAAACACAGGCAGTTCAGACAACACAGAAAGAATCATCCATATAAAAAAATCCCCTTCCGTATGGAGGGGGATTTTTTTATTTAGAGCTTCAGATGCAGGTTAAAAAGCCGAAGGGAATTCAGAAGCGGAATAAAATCAGTGATAAAATTATACACCGATGCCCCTTCGGGCCCGAGAACTTTCAAAAAAACAAGGGTGAGCCCGATAACGTTCACAATGCCCCAGGTCCAAAAATCCTGATGCGCGATCTTGTTTGTGTAACGGCTCAAAGCAATCATTTCAGGAATTTCTGAAAAATCATCCCGCATTAAGGCAATATCAGCAGCCTCAATCGCGGCATCAGAACCAATCGCACCCATCGCAACACCAATATCAGCCAAAGCCAAACTCGCCGCATCATTTACGCCATCCCCCACCATCATCACGGTGCTCCCAGGCGTCACATATTTTTTAACATACCGAACTTTTTCTGCGGGCGAAAGATTTGCATGAAATTGCGAAATACCGACTTCCTTCGCGATCCGCTCTGCCACCCGCTCATTGTCTCCGGTAAGCATAACAATAAGCTTTACCCCTAATGCCTTAAGTTTTATTATAGACTCCTTGATATTAGGCCGAAGCTCATCTGCGCACGCAAAAAAGCCGACAAGCTTTTCGTCATACACAACAACATTCACGCTAAAACCCTGATTTTCTACTGCCATAATTTCTGCTAATTTCGGCTTTGATATGCGTGCGTCTGATACCGCCATAAAATGCAAATTTCCGGCAATGAGCTTTTTTCCGTTATATACTGCCGCAACTCCTTTGCCCGGCATTTCTTTAAATTCTTCAAGGGTTTCAACCTTGACGTTATGGCTCTCTGCGTACTGCACAATTGCTTTTGCTATTGGATGTTCTGAAATAGATTCTGCGGTTGCGCCAAGACTCATAAGACCGCGCATAGTATAGTGCGGATAGGCCTTGGCGCCCTGCACCTTTAATTTCCCCCGGGTTAAAGTCCCTGTTTTATCAACAATAATGGTTTTGACCCGGGCTAATCCCTCGAGATACCTGCTGCCGCGTATAATAACGCCTCGGCGAGCCGCATACCCGATTGCCGCGAGGAACGCCATAGGGATCGCAACCGCAATATCATCAGCGCACGCAATAAGAAGAAGCGCTAAAAGCAGACGAAAATCCTTAAAAAGCGCGAATGCCACAACAGACCCGACGAGGGTCAGAACGATATACCATGTTGCAAATCTATCTGCGGTTGTCCTAAGAACCGCCTTGTCTTTTTGCGAGCTCTGCACCAAATTGATAATTTTCTCGAGCGTGGTATCATTTCCGACTTTCTCCGTTTTTACGATAAGGGACCCGGATTCATTTAAGGTAGAGCTATATACCGCATCCCCTTGTTTTTTGAAGATTGGCATCGACTCGCCGGTTAAGGAGGATTGGTTAATCGTAGCTTCTCCTTGGATAATCCGTCCGTCAACGGGAATGCGGTCCCCGCTTTCGACCACAACTAAATCCCCCACCCCGACTTGCTCCGGCGAAACGATGATGATTTTTTCTCCTTTTTTGATTTTGACTTTCTGCGGCCGAAGCTTTAAGAGGCCCTGCACTGCGGAGCGCGCTTTATTTTCTGTGTACGCACCGAAGATTCTTGCAGACGTAAGCATAAGGTTGATGAATGCGGCAGATGCCCACTCTCCGGCTAAGAGAGATGCGGCGAGAGCAATACTTGCTAAAAGATCAACGGAAATTTGTTTTTGCCGTAATGATTTTCCCGCGCTCCAGATAACAGGCAAAATTGCAAAAACCGAAACGGCAAAAAGAGCCTGATCAGCGTAGCCCACAGGAATGAGCCGCGTATAATACGCAGCTAGAAGCGCGATAAGGGTAATAAGCAGTATAGTATCCCAATCAAGCTTAAGAAATTTTTTCATACCCAGTAGTACAACAATGGAGTATTTCAGCAACTCCGTGCGGCAGCTCTCGAGATTCAATCACCTGCACCAAATTATCACTAATTGGAAGCAAGGCGTCTTTTTGAGGAAGCTCTCGGAGGCGAAGCGAGCTTGATCCGAACATATATTTAGATCAAATAAAGTGTCTGAAAAAATGTCTCGGAGTGAATGCCTATAAGCCGCTCCAGCAGCTCCGTGCGGCAGCTCTCGGAGTCCGATGGGCTTGGTCTCGGAGCGAAGCGGAGAGCCATCGGACGAGAGTGCAGCTGGTCCCGATTCGCTGGAAATCGGGAACCAGCGGTGCCGTCAGGAGTTGCTGGGGCGGCAAGCCTTATTTGATCTCCTCCACCGTCACTTTGCTCATCACAACCGCCTTTATTGGCCGATCATTAGCGTCAGTTTGAGCTAGTCCAATCTTATCCACCACCTCCTGCCCTTTCGTCACTTTCCCGAAAATCGTGTAATTTTTCGGCAAACCCTCGTTATCCTTAAGCATAATGAAAAACTGGCTACCGTTTGTATTGAGGCCGGAATTCGCCATCGCAACAACGCCTTCCGTATAGCCGTTTTGATACGAAAACGTTTGGGAATTTAGCTCATCATCGAATTTGTATCCGGGACCGCCAGCCCCGCACGCGCCAGAGTCAGTTCCGCCTGCCTTACAATTCGGATCTCCTCCCTGAATCATAAAATCTTTGATAACGCGGTGAAAAATTAAATTACTATAAAATCCTTTATTTGCGAGATCGATAAAATTTTGGGCAGTTTTCGGCGCATCTTCATCAAAGGTCGCAAATTGAATTTCGCCGAAATTAGTGGTTATCGTAACTAGGTGTTTCATAATTGAGCTCGTGCTATTCTCTTCCGTACTGCCGACACTCATAGGATTTTTTAAGATTAAATACCCGAACGCAGCTACAAAAAAGAGCAAAACCGCCACGAGTACTCCGAGTATAAGTATTTTATTCATTACATACAGAGTTTAATTATTTAAAAAAGTATAGCATACTATTCTATATGATTAAAGAGTATATCGAGGAGGGCATTGCGCTTAAAAATGCAATCTTAAAAGACGGGGCCCTGCTTTCCGCAGTTGAAAAAAGTATCGACCTGCTGCATACCTGCCTCACAAGTGGAAATAAAGTGTTGATTGCCGGGAATGGCGGATCCGCAGCTGACAGCCAACACTTTGCCGCGGAGATAATGGGCAAGTTCAAAAAGGAACGGAAAAGCTATCCGGCGCTTGCCTTAACCACCGATACCTCATTTCTCACTGCCTGGAGCAATGATACAAGCTTTGAAAGTATTTTTTCCCGGCAAATCGAGGGATTAGGAAAACCCGGGGATGTTTTTTTCAGCATATCAACAAGCGGCAATTCGAAAAATATTATTGAGGGCATTCTTGCCGCAAGAAAAATCGGTATGAAAACAATTTGCCTCTCGGGCAGAGACGGCGGCAGAACAAAAGGACTCGCGGATATCGAGCTTATTGTTCCGTCAAACAATACACCCCGCATCCAGGAAATCCACATTATGCTGATTCATACAATCTGCGAGGAACTTGAAAACCGACTTGTTTAAGGTTCGCATTGTGCTTCTATGAGCAAACGGAGTCTCGGCGCTCCAGCGGCGCCTCGCTCCTCACTCTCCCCAGCCGCACCAAGCACATAATGCGTTATGTGCTCGGACCAAGCTGCGGCTGGGTCCGAGAGTTGCTCTACGAAGCACACTGCGATCCTTTTTCTATATCTTATTATAACTTTGACGTATCCCGCGGATTGAAAAGATTAAGAACCCAATCAACGGCAATCTGGATCCGTTTTTTCCACGAAGCGAATTTGAATAAATAGACCGTGCGCCAGAGCCCCCACGTAAGCCTGCCGTATATCTGAAATCCCATAATATCCCCCATTGCCATCCATTGCCCAAGAGATATCAAATCCCCGATTTTTTTATAGGTAAAAGGCTTAAGGGGCCTGCCCGCAATGCTTCGGATAATGTTTTTTGCCGCTGCCTTCGCTTCTTGTACCGCAACCTGCGCGAACATGGGGATGGGCCTGCCATCAGGATTCGCACAGCTTGCGATATCGCCCAGAGCAAACACATTCTCATAGTCCTTAACGCGGAGAAACGTATCCACAACAATTCTTCCTCCTTTATCAAATTCAGGCCGCGTCGGGAATTTCACCCTTACCGCCTTTACTCCAGCAACCCAAATAATCGTATGCCCGTGGATAAACTGATCATCCATAGTACGCACCCCATCGTGCGCTACTTCTTTTACAACGCAGTTTGTATGAATCACAACATGTTTCTTTTCGAGGGTATGATGCGCTTTTGCCCGAAGGAACGGATGGAATATTTTTAAAATCTCTTCATCGCTGTTTACAAGAGCTAAAGAAACCTCGCTCTCAAAATCAATGGTGTTGTAGAGACGCGCCATAGTGTGAAAAATGAACTCCGAAATTTCTGCCACAAGCTCAACACCGGTTGCGCCTCCGCCCACAATAACAAATTGCAAAAGGCCCTTGCGTTCCTCCGGATCCGCAGTGCAGGATGCAGCTTCGAATACATCAATAATTTTTCGTCGGATACCGAGAGCGTCCTGAATGCTTTTGAGCTGAAGCGCATATTTTTCAGCGCCGGGAATATCGTAGAAGTTCGTTTCCGCGCCTAAAGCAATAACCGCATAGTCATACTCAATTGCACATTCCGAGGTTTGAATAACTTGGTTTCTAAGATCGATCGCCCGTACCTCTGCCTGCAAAAAATCCGGAGTATACGTACGCAGAGCTTCGCGCAATGATTCTGCAACGTGCTGTGGATTCAAACCGCCGGTTGCAACCTCGTGGAGCATCGGCGTAAATAAAAAATAATTGGTTTTGTTAACCAATATAATGTCGAGGTTCTTTGCCGCCCGGACCTTTTTCAAATAGAGATACGTATAGAGCCCGGCAAACCCCGCGCCAAGGATAATCACGCGTTTTTTCTCCATACTTCTATTGTAAAATACTCTATTGTGTTTTTAAAGCGGCGCAAGCGGAAAATTGCGGATACTCGCGATTTTTGCTATACTTGCCTTATGCAGGAGAAATTTTATATCACCACTCCTATTTATTATGCGAGTGGCAAACCGCATATCGGCCACGCGTTTGCAACGATCTATGCGGACGTTATAAGCCGGTATCAAAAACACTGGGGAGACGACGTCTTTTTTTCCGTTGGCCTTGATGAGCACGGCCAAAAAGTTGCTGATAAGGCACGAAGTGTAAATAAAACCCCACAAGAGTTTGTAGATGAAATAGCCGAGGATTACAAAAAAACGTGGGAACGATTAGGCATCGATTACTCTGCTTTTGTGCGCACCACGGAAGAAGCGCACAAAAAAGGAGTATACGCATTCTTTGAAAAACTCAAAGCATCAGGGGACATCTACGAGGGCTTCTATGAAGGACTCTATTGTATCGACTGCGAAAAATTTTATACGGAAAAAGAATTAGTGGATGGCCTCTGTCCGGATCACCTGAAACCGCCGCAGAAAGTAAAAGAGAAAAATTATTTTTTTAGTCTTAAAAAATATTTGCCGGACATAGAGCGGTATATTCGAACCGGCAGCATAAAAATCCTTCCGGAAACGCGCAAAAATGAGGTTCTAAATATCATAAAGGCAGGCATACCCGACTTTTCAATTACGCGAGAAAAAGTAACGTGGGGTATCCCCTATCCGTACGATCAAAAGCAGACCATTTACGTGTGGGTTGAGGCATTGATGAACTATGTAACCATCTTGGGCTATCCAGAAAGCGAAAACTTCAAAAAATTCTGGCCTGTAGACCTCCACATAATCGGCGCGGAAATCAGCAAATTTCATGCAATCTACTGGCCAGCGCTTCTTAAATCTGCCGGACTCGACCTTCCTCTAACCATCTTTGTCCATGGACTCTTTACGGTTAACGGGCAAAAAATGAGCAAGACAATTGGCAACATAATCGATCCCATGGCAATGATTGACGAATTCGGTGCTGATGCAACGCGCTATCTTTTACTTTCACAATTTCCGGGAACCGAGCATGGCGACATTCGTGCAGAGGATTTTAAAGAAAAGTATAATACAGATTTGGCAAACGGCCTGGGAAATTTAATGGAGCGCGTATTCACGATGATTATTGAGTATGGCGTTCGGATAAGCGCGGATTCTATTGACCCGAGCATCCGCACACATGCGGAAACAATGAATAAGAGATATACGGAGTGCTTCGAAACCTATGACCTTTTTAACGCCCTAAAACCGATTTTTACCTTTGCAAAGCAACTCGATAGATATGTAAATGATACCGAGCCGTGGAAATTACATAAAGGAGGACTCACTGATCACCTAGAAAAAACGCTGAATTCGCTTTATTATGGAATACAAGAGATTACAAATTGTATTGATCCCTTTATGCCTGAAAAAGCAGGAGCAATACGCGCGTATTCGAAAAAAATCGAGGCTGGAGAAATAGATAAAAACGAA
>CAYIFL010000007.1:0-14832 GCA_964362685.1 uncultured Candidatus Saccharibacteria bacterium | reverse complement strand
AGCGCGTGGAAATCCTGATACAATCTAAAATCCCGCGGCAGATTATCTTCAAATAACTTCCGCAACTCTTCATACTTTACGCTTTGCGATATGCGCTTAGCAATGAGGATCCGCTTCGTGTATTCATCAATCACAAAAACCGGTTTATCCAAAGCATAGAGCAAAATCGAGTCTGCGGTTTCAGGGCCAACACCCTTTATGCTGCAAAGAGCTAGTCGCAAATCGCTAATGGGTATTTTTGAGATTTTCTTTATCCCGCCGCCTTCAACAAAAAATTTGACAACTCCAAAAAGATATTCTGCTTTATTTCTGTAAAAACCAGATGGTCTAATAAGCGGCGCTAACTTGCGCGTGCTCTTCAAGCTATAAATCCCCCTGAGCGAATCCGCCTTTGCCCTTCGCAAATTTTCCATTGCAAGCTGCACATTCTTCCAATTCGTCCTCTGTGTCAAAATCGATTCAATAATAATCTGTTCGCGCTCGCGCCTTGTTTTAGACCGCCTTGCCCAAATAGACCATTGCCCACGTGGATGGCCGTGCTCTCTTTTTAAATTTTTATAGAGTCCGATAATCTTTCTGTTCAATTTTCTTCAGGGTATTATATAGCTCCTTCCCTTTTTAAAAGGGTGCGCTTGAATTCAATACCCTTATTATAGCCGCCGATTTTTCCATCGGAGCGGATCACGCGATGGCACGGAATTTGCGGATTTCTGTTTTGCTTCATAATATTTCCTACCGCCCGCGCGGCTCCTGAATTTCCAGCTTGCCGCGCAACTTCTTTGTAGCTCAAGACTTTTCCCCTGGGGATCTGCGCGACAACATTGAGGACATTTTGCTTAAAATCTTTCATACTCGAAAGTATACTTATTGATTAGCAAAAAGTAAAAAGTAATCCTTCGGCGCAACCCATAATCAACACTCCGCAAACTCCTTACTATATCATGATATAGTGCTTTAATTCATCATTTTATTTTTTGAGAGCTGGCATTTTAGAAAAAATAAAACATGGCCAGGTAGCTTTAAAGCTACCACGTAGGAAAAAGAGAATAAAAAAGGAGCCCGATTCGAATTTCTCATCTTGTACAAATAGTGAGAAATCGAACGGGCTCGCGGAAGAACTGCGTGATAACCACAAGATTCACTTCTTGCGCAGTTCTCCTAAAATGTCCAACAGGGTGACATGGATAAGGAATAGAATCATGACCAATAAGAAGAGCTTTATCTCATCCCTCCAACCCATCGCGGTTCGAAAACCGGACTGGGTTCAATAAATGCGGGGTACGACGCCGCAGTACACGCAACATCCCTTATCCCACTTGTGCGGCGGGCATTGCGGCCGTGGGCGGACTTCCCGAAAAACTGGTCGTCCGGTCATCACATACTCGTAGACCAGCCGAGGAACTGCTCCGGCGACAAAAACGACCACTACCCAAACATAGAATATTGTCCCCTCCTTCATTTTTACGCTTTCGTGTTATAAGCGATACGGCCCAGGATCAAAGGGCCGCCCGCATTCTCCGCACACAAGCATACACTTTTTGTCATTCCATTCCCATTTATGATGGAACCTCCCATTTTCATCTGGTTTGCATCGCCTCGATGTAATGAGACGACCCATAGACTGAAGCGCGACTGAGAGTGAAGACAAAAGTAGTCCGCCTAAGGCACAGAGTGCGATCAAGCGTATTATTGTATCCATCAGTATCCCCAACCCTCCTGATCTGATCCGGTCTAATTGTAAAAGGTCATATTTTTACTATGCTGCGCAGTACACACTCTTTCATTCTGCCAATCCCTGCCGCGCTGCGGATTTCCTTACTGCCACTACATAATTACGATAGGTCCGCATACCAGAGAAATTATTCGGAATAAATATGACATCAGCACCTAACTTCCAGCGGTTGTGCTTTTTCCCTCGTTTTAGCGGCACTCCTCCCAAAGAACGTAACAGCTTCAGGAAGTCAGATTTCTCGCTCACTCCTATCACCTCCTTAGAGTAGAGTAAAAAAATATATACCATAGACATTGCACAATTGCAAGATATGTTATAATAAGAAAAAGGGCGATTTGGAGCATAAAAAATATGGAAAAATTTAAAGAAGGGATAATTACACCAAGGCCAGAAGACATAGAAACTTTGATGGCTAAGGGCTTCCCGAAAGAAAAAGCAGAGCAGATAGTGCAAGAAAGATTAAGTAGGGCAAATGCAAAATTACATACAGAACGAAGAGCAAAACTGGAAGCCGCGCAGCCACGCTACAAACTGGATAATCCCAGGGCAAAAGAGCGGCCATCAATGCGGCCAAGCCCGAAGATGCCGGAACGGCACCCTGGATTGTAGCTATTCATACCGTAACGCCTCCACCGGACTCTTTAGTGATGCGCGTCTGGCGGGAAAAATACCGAAAACAAATCCGATTACTGAAGAGACAACAAGTCCAAGGATTGCACCATTCAAGGGAAATGCAAATGTAAAGTTAACGCCGACAAATTGCTTGAGGGCCAAAACCACCAAAAAACTTAAGCCCGTGCCAAGAGCAATGCCGATAATACCGCCTGTTACCGTAAGTATTATTGCTTCCACTAAAAACTGGACTAAGATATTTTTATTAGTTGCGCCCAGTGCTTTGCGGAGTCCAATTTCCCGGGTCCGCTCCGTAACCGACACAAACATAATATTCATAATGCCCACGCCTCCCACAACCAAAGAAATCGCCGCTACAGAACTTAAAAATACCGTAAGCGCGGTTGTGATGCTCCCTAGGGTGTTCACGAGGTCCGCTTGAGTTTGCAGAAAAAAATCATCATCCGCCGGATCAGTGATATTATGATTATCGCGCAAGAGCAACGTCACATCTTTTATCGCTCCCGGAATATCACCCTGCGAGTGAGTTTGGATAATGATGCGCTGGACATAGCGGATACCTAAAAGATATTGCTGGGCCGAGGTATACGGCATGAGGAGCGCTTCGTCGAAATTCACAAATGGCGACTGCCCCTTTGGCTCTAAAACCCCTACCACCCTAAAATTTTTATTTTTGATTTTTACGTTTTGCCCGATAGGATTCTCATCGCCAAAAAGTTTCTCAACTATCTTTTTCCCGATAATAACATTGCTGGATTTAGTCGAAACATCTTCTGCGGTCAAATAATCCCCTTGAGAAATGCCGAGCTTATAAATGTCAAAGGCATCAGGCGTACTCCCCAGGGCCATGCCCGCATACGATTGATTTTGATAGTTCACCGTAACCGGACCAAATACAAACGGCACCACGCGCACGGCTCCGGGCACATTACTCTTTTTTGATAGATCGTCAACGTCTTTTTGCTTTAAGGAATCATTAAGGAGCGTACCACCGATACCGGATATGCCCGTGGGCTGTTTGCCGGGGATAATAAAAATATTATTCGGGCCCAGGCCTTCCACTTCTCCTAAAATTAAATCCGCAGCGCTTTTCCCTAAAGCCATAACCAAAATGATTGCCGTGATGCCAATCACAATTCCTAAAATCGTAAGCGCTGACCGCGACTTATGGGAAGAAAGTCCGGTAAAGGACATTTTGAAAGTATCTTGCAAGCGCATAAATTAAAATGTAAATATCAAAGTTTAAAATGACAGATATAAAATGTTAAAATTTTCCCATTTTGCATTGCCTGCCCCGTATATCCTGATCATTATCGGGATTGTTCGGGGTCATTTTGATTTTTGATTTTTGAATTACTCATGAAATCCATCTCGTGATGCGAATCGACGATGCACAACTTTTTCAATCTTTTCGATTTCTCCGTCTTTCAAATGGATAATCCGCTCTGCGAATTCCGCAAAATACGTTTCGTGGGTAACGAGTATAATCGTGTGCCCTTCTTTATTTAAGTCTTCGAAAAATCGGAAGGTCGCCTCTCCTGACTTGGAATCGAGATTGCCGGTCGGCTCATCAGCAAAAATAATTTTGGGGTTATTCACAAGCGCCCGCGCGATTGCCACGCGCTGCCTCTGGCCGCCTGATAATTTTGACGCCTCGTAATGCGCACGATCCGTGAGGCCGACTCCCGAAATTGTTTTTTGCGCGATATGCGTCCGCTCCGGCTCACCTATATTCGCGTAGACAAGCGGAAGCTTCACGTTTTCGAGAACCGTCTGCCGTCCCAAAAGATTAAACGACTGAAACACAAACCCGAACATTTTATTCCGAAGAAGCGCCAGCTCATCATCAGAATAGCCGCTGACCTTTCTGCCGGCTAAAAAATAGGTGCCGCTCGTCGGACGATCCAAGCATCCTAAAATTTGGAGAAGCGTTGACTTGCCGGATCCCGAGGGGCCAATGATTGAAACAAACTCCCCTTCTTTAATTTCGAGAGAAATATCCCGCAAAGCAAGCGTTGCGGTTCCCTCATCCCCGCCCTCTTCTTGATATATTTTGCTTAGATTTTCTGTTTTGATTAAAAACATAGTAATCCACTAAAAACTACTACACAGGGAAGTGCATCTTTTTGAAAGGACTTTTTTCGATTGATTATAAATTAACGAGTTTACTATAGAGAAGTAGGAAAATTGCACTGTTCGAATCCCGAGACAAAGCCGAGGTTGAGTTGCAATTTTCCGTTAAACTTCTCTGTAGCAAACGAGTACTAATTTATTCAAGCGAAAAACCGTTCTTGAAAAAAGATGCACTTCGCTCACTCCTCCACCACCTTATCTCCTTCCTTAAGTCCCGATATCACCTCGGTTGTGCCCTCTGAACCGCGGAGCCCTGTTTCAATGCGGGTTTTCTGAATGGCATTATTTTTTTCATCCACAAGCACATTCACGAATTTGCCGCCGCCCTCCGTACTAATATCCCGAGATGGAACGTAGAGCACATCCTCTTTTTTACCGCTTAAAATACTGACATTAGCGGTAAGCCCCGCTAAGATTCGCGGATCATTTTGATTAAACTCTAGGACGGTTTTATAGGTTGCTACGCCTTCCACGATGGTCGAAGATAAATCAATCTGCACCACCTTGGCGCTAAACACCGAATCCGGCCCGTACGCATCGAGAGTCACCCGTGCCGGATTGCCTAACTTAATTCTTGTGATATCTGATTCCGCAATGTTGGCTTCGATTTGAAATGTCCCGTTACCGATAAGTGAGACAATCGGATCAGCGGTCGTAATCACATCACCCCGACTTGGCACGACACGAGTTATGATTCCAGCAAACGGAGCGAAAAGAATGGTCTTAGCCAGTTGCGCTTCGTAATACGCCGCATTTGCTTTAGCTTGTTCCAGCTTAGCGGCCTGAGCATTAATTTGCTCCGGCAGATTGCCTGCTAATTTGGAATTTAACTCCCACCGAACTTGTTCTACGGTAATTTTTTGCGAAGCAATATCCTGTTTTTGGCTTAAAAGCGAAGTGAGCGCCGCGGTCACTTCACTTAAGGCATCGTTCAAATACGTTTTGTACGTGGTAAGAGTTGAGGCAGATATATTGGTTGCGTTTTGGACAGCTTCTCTGACTTTGTAAAGAAATCTCCGTACGGCGGATAAATGATTTTCTCCGTAGAGAAGCGCCTGATCTAAAACCTCCCTAGGACTCGAGGACTCTAGAGTAGCCAGCTCCTTTTGCCAACTGTTCAATTCCAGACCAGCGGTATAACGTTCGGCCTCTGCATCGGTTTTAATTTGAAAATCAGTTACTTGGAACGTGAGGTAAGGATTATCTTGTTCGCTATTGGTGAATAAAGCATCGGTCTGCTGTCGCACCGCATCATTCGCTTTGGCGTAAGCGTCATACAATAGATTCGAAACGCTGGAATAATAGTTAGCAAGATCTTGTTCCGCCTTGGCTAATCTACTCCGCTCCACTTCGATGTCTTCCGGCTTAGTGCCCACCCTAAGCTGGTCGAGCGTGGCCTGCTCCGCAGCAACGCTGGCCCCAGCCTGCGCGAGCTCGGCCGCCACATCGCTATTATCAAGTACCGCCAAAGTTGTTCCTTCGCTTACTTGATCTCCTACGCGGGCATATATTTTCCGTATCCGGCCTGCGGTTTGAAATTTAAGATCAAGACTATGCGGCGGTTTGATGGTTCCAGTCACTCCAATTTCAGAAATAATAGCGCCGCGCACCACATTAAAATAACGCACCGCGGGCTTTTTTTGGCTACTCGCATATAAATACACTGCGAGGACAAGCACTAAAAACAGAATTATCAGAGGATAGGTACGTCTTTTAATCAGAGTAATAATTTTAACCATAGGAGTAACGCCTGCCCCTTAGCATACTCTTTATTTTCTGAGTTTCAAATGCTAAACTATATACATCCTCTAACGAGTACCTTTTGAAACATGCCTAGGACCGGCGTTGAAGAAGAAATTGGAAAAGGCGTACAGCTTTCGATTATCAATTTAATCGATGGCCTTATTGAATACGCTCACAATGCCCGCGCGTCGGATATCCACATTGAACCCGAAGAGCGGCGCGTGCGGGTTCGGCTTCGGATCGACGGTGTACTTCACGACAGCTTTATCCTTCCCAAAGAAATCCATTCTGAAATCATTACAAGAATTAAAGTACTCTCGGGCCTCCGCACCGATGAGCACCAGGCGCCGCAGGATGGCCGTTTTCGGCTCACCTTCAAAAAATTAGGCAATGTTGACATCCGCGTTTCCATCACACCGACCTATTACGGCGAGGACGCGGTCATGCGTTTGCTTTCTTCAAAAGGCGAAACATTTACCGTAGACTCCCTGGGGTTCAGCGCGCGCGATAAGGAAAGAATCTACAACTCCCTGAAGCGTCCGTTCGGCATGATTCTTTCAACCGGCCCCACCGGATCCGGCAAAACAACCACGCTCTATAGTTTTATAAAGATTTTAAATACACCCGAGATCTCCATTATTACCATTGAAGATCCGATAGAATATTCCATCCAGGGCATCGACCAAATCCAGGTGAATCCGCGCACCGGGCTTACGTTTGCGGACGGCCTCCGCTCCATCCTCCGGCAGGATCCGAATGTTATTATGGTGGGAGAGATACGCGACGAGGAAACCGCCCGCATTGCGGTAAACGCCGCGTTAACCGGCCACTTACTTCTTTCAACGCTCCATACAAATGACGCGCCGACAACCTTGCCGCGGCTCCTTGATATGAAAATCGAGCCCTTTCTTATTGCTTCAACCGTGAATATCGCCCTGGGCCAGCGGCTTGTCCGCAAGATTTGCGCTGACTGCAAAGTAGAAAAGCAGCTGACGCCAGATGAATTAAAAAGCTTAGTCGAAATTTTACCAAAGACCATAAACGCTGATGAGCAGAAATTTTACCAGGGCACGGGCTGCCACAAATGCAACACGACCGGCTATATCGGGCGCATTGGCATTTATGAAATACTTGTTATGGACGACGATGTCCGGGCTGCGGTAGTGCGAAAAGCATCAGCGGACGAAATAAAGACGATCGCGGTTAAAAACGGCATGACCACAATGGTTGAAGACGGCATCCAAAAAGCTATGGCAGGCATTACCACGATAGAAGAAATATTGCGCGTTATCCACGAGTAACGAACCTAGAGAGATCCATGAAAATACCAAATCCATTTTCTCGCGTGTCAATCCAGGAGCAAATCCTTTTTGTAAAGCACTTGGCGGTTATGACCAAAGCCGGCATGCCGCTTTTAGACAGTCTGCAGCTCATCAGAAAACAGATAAATTCGAAATTGATGTCGAAAATCCTTGAGCAGATGGTTGCGGACGTGTCAAACGGGCAGTTTTTATCAACGAGTATGGAACGCCATCGGCGTGTGTTCGGAGATTTTATGGTAAATATCATCCGTGTCGGAGAAACAAGCGGCATCCTCTATGAAAATCTGAATTACCTCGCTGAAGAACTGAAGAAAAAAAGAGAGCTCCGCAAAAAAATGGTGGGCGCGATGACGTATCCTATTATCGTCATTATAACCGCAATCGGCATCGTCGGTGTCCTCACCCTCTATGTCTTCCCTAAAATTCTTCCGGTCTTGCGAAGCCTTAAGGCAGAACCGCCCCTGCCCACGCGGATACTCATGGGATTCAGTTCGTTTATGCTGAACTACGGACTCTACGTGGGCATTGCCGCGGTGGTCTACGGCATCGTTATGTGGCTTCTTGTTGCAAACGTCCGCCCCGTGAAACTCCTGTTCCACCGCATAATCCTGATTACGCCCTTAACCGGCAAAATATCACGCTACTACAACCTTTCCACTTTCTCGCGCACCCTCGGCTTGCTTCTGCGAAGCGACATTAAAGTAGTGGAAGCGCTCTCGATTACCGCGGACACAATGTCGAATATAGTGTATCAGCGGGAAATAAAAGCAATCGCGACCAATGTCTCGCGAGGAGAAGAAATTTCCGCGCATCTCGAATCGAAAACATCGCTCTTCCCGCTCACCATGTCCCAGATGATCATGATCGGCGAACGCACAGGAAATTTGAGCGAATCGCTCTTGTATCTCGCGGAACTATACGAAGGCGACCTTGATGATTTAACCAAAAACCTTTCGAGCATTCTTGAACCGGTCTTGATGATTGTCCTCGGCGCCATTGTTCTCTTTATCGCACTCTCAATCATCACCCCGATTTACCAAGTAACGCAGCACCTATAATCGTACAAAAATGGAACGCGCTCAAACGAAAAAACGCGGTGCGTCTGAACAGCAAACGTATGCCTTCAGCATTATCGAAGCATTGATTGCAATTGCGCTTTTTATGATTATCGTTACGCCGCTGTATGTGGTGTATGCAAAAATTATCGAGATTATACAAAAAAATCAGTCGAGGTCATATGGTATTGCTCTTATTCAAAATCAGCTAGAAACCGTGCGTAACATACCGTATGACACGATCGGCGTGCAAGGCAGCTTTCCGCCCGGGCCGATTCCAGGAACGCAAACAGTCCAGTATCGAGGCAACATCTTTTCTATTCAAACAACCATACGAAATATTGATGATCCTTCTGACGGCGTCGCTCCGCAGGACACTGCGCCTGCTGACTACAAGCTTATCGAAGTAAACGCTCTCTGCACAACCTGCGCCAATGCGGTGCCGCTCCGGATCACCACCACTGCTGCTCCAAAAGCGCTCGAGTCATCAGGCAACACCGGCTCGCTCTTTGTGAATGTATTTGATGCAAGCGGCAAGGAAATAATTTCGGCGAATGTACAGGTAACGAACTCGGCGCTTGTGCCGCCGATTTCCATTACGGATACAACCGGATTAAACGGCATGCTGCAACTTGTCGGCATCCCGACGAGTACCGAATCGTACGCAATCTCGGTCAGTAAGCCGGGATACTCAAGCGAAGCAACCTATCCTCTGGGCGCGCCCGGCAATCCGAATCCGGTAAAACCGCATGCCACGGTAGCTCAAAGTCAACTCACGCAGATAAGTTTTATAATCGACAAGGTAGGTACACTCAATATACAAACCGCAGATGATCTCTGCATTGCGGTCCCTAGTATTCCATTTTCAATAACCGGCACAAAACTCTTGGGATCGAATCCGGATGTTTTTAAATACACAGCAGACGCACAAACAGAGGCAAACGGCTTTTCTAAAATCAATAATCTGGAATGGGACACGTATTCCTTCTTGGTAGGCGGCGGACAATATGATTTAAGCGGCAATACGCCTCGTATTCCTTTTATAGTGAATCCTTCAAGTACCTATGATATACAGTGGCTGATACGGCCCCGGGCTACGTCATCGATCCTCGTTACAGTGGAAAACGCATCTGGCACTCTGATTGATAATGCAACCGTGAATATCCAAAATGCAAATACTGATACAACAGCGCGAACCGGCCGGCGAACAGTAATAAAGGAGGATTGGCGCGCGTCAAACTATACGAGCCAGAGCAACGGCATCGACACCGAATCATCAAGCACAATGCAATTATTGCCAGTGGACGGCGTTTATAGCACGACAACGGAAGAGTGGCTTATCTCACGCACGATTGATTTTGGAACCGCGGATATACAGTTTTATACACTAAGCTGGATCCCGGAGAACCAGCCGGCGCAAGCAGGACCAAATAGCCTGCGGTTTCAAATAGCTGCGAACACTGATAACGCAACATGGAATTTTATTGGTCCTGACGGCAGCGCAAATACGTTCTTTTCAACAAGCGGCAACTCTATAAACGGCCTCTTTGGCAGTAATCGTTATATGCGCTATAAGGTCTATATGAAAACCGAAGATTCAGGGCAAACGCCCTCTCTCGAAAGCGTTACTATTGATTTTTCTTCTTCCTGCATACCAAGCGGCCAGGCATTTGTAAGCGGCATGCCAACCGGTACCTATACGCTTACCGTAACTGCGCCCGGGTACCAAGCATATACCGACTCAGCTCTTACTATTCTAAACGGGTGGCAATCATATCAAGCAACAATCACACCATGAACCATCGCATCATTATTACCGCTGCCTTGTTTGTTTGGAGCCTGCCGTTTTTTACTACTGCGGCAGGAAATAAATATTTTGAATTTGCCCCGGATACTGACCGCACTATCTCGCTCGCTGAAGTCAACACACCCAGTCAAATGGTATATCCGCAAAACGATTTCGTAAGCGGATTCGATATATGGTTTGACAACAGCGGCCAACCGGGCAGCGCCACCTTTACCCTAAAAGATGCAGCCGGAAGCACTCTTGCGTCAAAAACAACAACGGTGCCAAAAGCAAATCCGGTCTGGAGCGGCAATCTATTTCATACTGATCTCGTAAATGCTATTGCGGTTTCAAGCACTGCCCCGTACAAAATAAGCATTACAAGCGCGATGCCAAATCTGCGGCTTTATTATGGAAATAAAATCCGTTTTGTAGAGAGTAACTCACCCTATCCCCCGCCGGAAAACGTATTAGGCGCGGCACAACTGGGAACCGCTCCCCAAAACTTCTATTTCAAAATCGCCTTATATGAAGACAACGACACTGACCCGCCGATTATTTCGAACGCAAGCTCATCTCTTTCTTCTCCTTCAACGATCGCGGTTTCTTTTAATGCCAACGAGCCAGTGGATTATATGATAACCCTTACGCAAACCCCGGGTGGCACAGCACAAACCAAAGAGTGGAACGGCACCTATACATTTTGCAACCAAGGCATACAAACAAGCAGAGCATTATTTACGGTAGAGCCAGAGACAGGCTACACCTACAAAATAACTGCTCTTGACTATGCTCAAAACAAAAGTGAATTGCAGGGAACGATTGCTATTCCGTCGAATCCCGTTATTGACGAAGGCGGAGATACGCATCCACCCGAGAATACTACGCCACCCCCGAGCATATCAGGCGCAAAAATAGTTTCAGTTGGAGATCACTCGGTAACCGTAACATGGGAAACTGATGTAGCGGCGACCTCAATTGTGATAGTAAGCCTGGACCCTATGGGATCAAATATTGTTGCCTCCTTAAATGATCAAACCATGGAATTCTTCCATACGATGACGATTGCAAGCGATCTCCTTCCTCAAACAAATTATTTCGCGGCACTGGTCTCAAGCATTCCCACAGGACAATCAGCAAATCAAGTGGTTGGCTTCACCACACTTTCCTATACTGCACCGCAAACTACCACAAGTACAACGACAGGAACATCAACTACCCAGACGAATCAAACGAATACTAATCAAAATCCAACTACTGCTTCAAATACAACGACGACTTCGCCAAACTCCTCAAACGTTACGCAAACAAATACCAACCAAGGCACAACGAATCAAACCGCCGGAACATCTACGCCGCTGCCAGAACCAGTCATAACAATCGTTACTGCCGCAAACGGCAGCCAAATTCTTGAGGTAGAATGGAAAGCGCCGGCATATGGCGAACCAAACAGGGGCTATCAAATCGATGTACTTGACGCTGAAAATAAATTACGAGAACGGCTTGTAGTCGAAGCAGGAGTGCATAAGGTGCAAATTAAGAACCTGCCAGCAGGTAATTACCACTTATTAATTTATGCGAATCAAGATGGCGTATTAACGCGAATAGCGCGTGTACTTGTAGTGCAATTGCCAAAAGGCAAAACAACGTTTTGGTCGCTTTTCCTTGCCTTTCTTGGCACACCTGCGTTTTATGGCTTTACAATCCTCTTCACGATTTTGGGAGGCGTCGCTGCCTTTTACGCATTGAAACTAAAAGAGGTATAATAGTATATGGAGATGCATAGTAAAAAAATGGCGAGGGGGTTTACCCTCCTTGAGCTCATCATCGCTTTTTCGATTATTGTAATCATCGTGGTTATTGCCGGGCTTTTTGCCGCCAGTATGCTGAGTTCAGAAAGCATTTTGAGAAGCAGCTTAGAAACGCAGGGAGAGGTGCAGCAAGCTATGCAAGTAATGCTCCATGAGGCACGCGCTATGGCCGCCTCAAACACAGGCAGCTATCCTATTGATACCGCAAACACAAGCACACTTGGATTCTATAGCGATGTGAATGGAGACGGTTTTATAGACCATGTAAAATATTTCCTAAGCGGCAGAACGCTCAAAAAGGGCACGATCAAACCAACAGGAAATCCCCTAAGTTATGTTCCCGGGAATGAGGTGACTATCGATGTGGTGCATAATATCGTACCAGGCGCAACACCACTATTTAGTTACTATGATCAAAACTATACCGGGAGCGAGCAGCCGCTTGCCGAACCCGCTTCCATACCAAGCATCACTGCAATTAACATACAAATTACAGCCCAAGAAAATAACCAAGGCGCCGGCGCAACATTCTCCGGTACAGCGGTGCCGAGAAACTTAAGAACAAACTTGTAAAGATGTTTGAAAATGGTAAATTGAAAATTGAAAATTCAGCGCGGGGCCAGCTTACTATACAGCTTTTGGTTTTTGGGGGCATTGCGGTCATCTTGCTTAGCGGATTCTTGCTGTGGCTCGATACTGTTACAAAAACAGTTATTCACGGCCAAGATCGCGCACAAGCTCTTGCTATTGCTGAAGCTGGCATAGAATACTACCGCTGGCACCTGGCTCACGCGCCGACGGATTTCCAGGATGGCACTACATCCACCGGCCCCTATACACATCCCTATTATGATAAAGATGGCACGATGATCGGCCATTTTACATTGAACATCACCCCTCCACCCATTGGTTCAAGCATCGTCACTATGGAGTCAACGGGGGAAATCGAAGTTGATCCGTCAGTGCAAAAAGTAATTAGGGTGAGGATGGGCATTCCCTCATTTGCCCAATTTGCTTTTGTTTTTAACGACGTTTCTCACTTTGGCCAGGGCGCACAAGTTTTTGGCCCTATTATGAGCAATGCAGGCATCCGTTTTGACGGTACCGCATATAACCTGATCTCAAGCGCTTTAGGCTCCTATAACGACCCGACTCACAGCGGTAATAATGAGTTTGCCGTGCACACCCACGTGAACCCTCCTCCCGGATCCGGCATTAATAATAATTTTATACCGGCCGAGGCGCCGCCGAATCCGGTTCCAAACCGGCCAGACGTCTTTAAAACAGGCAGAGAACTTTCGGTGCCTGCAGTTGATTTCACGGGCATCACCCAGGACCTCGCGGGAATGAGGGCCGATTCCCTGCTAAACGGCTTTCATGCATCCAGCTCAGGGGCGTTTGGATACGACGTCGTATTAAAAACAAACCATACCTTTGACCTCTATAAAGTGACAGCTCTCGTAACCCCCTCTTCAAGCTGCACCAACGTATTAAGTCAAAGTGGCTGGGGAACGTGGAGCATCAAAACAGAACAATTCCTGAGCAATAATCCTATGCCGGCGAACGGCATTATATTTCTCGACGATCACGTGTGGGCGCGCGGACAAATTAACGGCTCACGCGTTACCATTGCTTCGGCAGTATTTCCCGATAACCCGAATACGCGGACCAATATAACAGTGAATAACAGTCTCGCCTATACTAACTTAGACGGCACTGATGTGTTAAGTCTTATTGCCCAAAAAAACATCCAAATCGGCATGGTAAGCGATACAAATCTGACACTGCACGGAGCACTGATGGCGCAGAATGGCTCCTTCCAAAGATATTACTACTCTCCGCCAGGTGCATTCAATAACGGCTGCTCGCCCCATCATACAAAAACTTCCATTACGACATTCGGCATGGTCGGCTCAAATAAAGTGGGCGGCATTGCGTATTCAAACGGCACAGGCTATCAAAGCAGAAATTATACCTATGACAGCAACCTATTATACAATCCGCCTCCAAGTTTCCCCCTGACAACAGACGCATATAAAACACTTTTATGGGATGAAATAAAGTAGCATAAAAATAAAACATGAAGCATAAAACATTACACATAAATAGGTGGGGATTTACTATTCTAGAACTCATTCTCGTATTCGCTATTATAGCTATTGTCGGCGCCGCTATGCTCTACTTTTTAAATCCTGCCGACCAATTTGCCCAAGCACGAAATAACCATCGCATAAGCGACGTGAATAATATCGCGAGCGCAATCCGATCGCGCATGACTCACAACCGCGGCACTTTTGGAACAGGATGCGCAAGCGGCGATCTCCCGACAAGCACGAAGCAGATGGGATCTGGCGCTCTAAATTACAATATCGAACCCTGCATTGTCCCAACCGATATTTCCGTACTGCCGCTTGATCCTTTAACCGGCACCTCAACTGCAACCGGCTATTTCATCATATACAATTCGACTACAACACAATTCACCATCACGGCGCCCGGCGCTGAATTAGGACAGATGATTTCGATTACGAGATAAAATGAGAGGTATTTTCAAATTATTTTTCGCTCATTGCGCTCCGCTCAATAAAAATCAGCTTCGCTCATAACGAGAAAATTC
>CAYIFL010000006.1:0-18739 GCA_964362685.1 uncultured Candidatus Saccharibacteria bacterium | reverse complement strand
GCACTTTTTTAATAGCTTTGCATTCCAAAATAAACGCTGGCGCAAAATTCGGATTATAATACCGCGAGGCGCCGCGCCAGCCGATCATCGGATTTTCTTCCTTAGGCTCATAGAGCTCTCCGCCTAAAAGCGTGCGATACTCATTGGTTTTAAAATCCGAGAATCGCACAATCACGTCATTCGGATAAAACGCCGCGCCGATTTTCGCTATGCCGTATGCTAATTTATCGACATAAAACTGTTCTCCTGTTTTCCAGCCAGTAATTCGTTTTTGTATTTCATTTTTAATTTTTTCAGACAATTTTACATCTTGAATCGTATTTTTTATTGTTGATTTTTTATTTTTTATTTTATCGTATGCCAGTAATGCCATCGGATGAATACCAATATCTCCCGCAATAATAAATTCCTCTCGCGCGAGTCCCACACCGGAGTTCGGCAAAAATGACTTCTCAAATGCCGTATCCGGAGTCGCGATATTCATCATTATTTTCGTTTTGGGCTTTTTTATTTTTTTGATGTTATGCTCCACTATTTTGAATTTGAGCGTTCCTTGAAAAACCAAGCCCTCGCTCCCGGAACAATCCACGGTAAGCTGCTGCCCAGTTTTTATTCTTTTTGTTGCTGATTCACTCCCTACGACGCACGGAATCCCGAGCTCGCGGGACACAATTGCGGCATGAGATGTCCTGCCGCCCTTATCAGTCACAATCGCAGAGGCAATTTTCATAATGGGTTCCCAATCCGGATCCGTCATATCCGTAACCAATACCTCACCAGCTTTAAATTGAGTAATGTGCTTCGCATCCAAAATAATCCGCGCTTTGCCCGTTGCGATTTTGTTTCCGACTGATGCCCCCTTTACAAGCGCTTTGCGATTGGCGCTTTGCTCTAAGACATACTCTTTCACTTTCGAATAATCGCGGTCTGCGTGAATGGTTTCTGGCCGCGCCTGCACGATAAAAAGCTCTTTTGTCCTGCCGTCTTTTGCCCATTCAATATCCATAGGCGTCCATTTTTTATTCTTCTTCGAATAGTGCTCCTCGATCATCATCCCCCATTTCGCGAGTTTCAAAACTTCTTCATCCTTAATAACAAAGGTCTCTTTCTCTTTTTCTGATGTAGGCGCGAGCTTAATTCTCCTGACTCCGGCACCGTGCGAATAGACCATCTTTTGATTCTTGGCACCGAGTTTTTTGCTGATAATCGAGAGATGCGGCTTAAAAACCAAAAATTCATCCGGCGTCACCTCGCCTTGCACAATCAATTCCCCCAAACCCCACGCGCCGTTAATAATAACCAGATCTTTGAAGCCAGATTCCGTATCCAAGGTGAACATCACGCCAGAGCATCCAAGATCCGACCGTACCATTTTTTGCACGCCAACAGACAACGCAACCTTAAAATGATCAAATTTTTTATCAACGCGATAGGAAATCGCGCGATCAGTAAAAAGCGATGCCATAGCGGCCCGTACTGCTTGGACTACGCCGTCTGCGCCGCGGATATTCAAATAGGTTTCATGCTCTCCGGCAAAGGACGCGCCCGGCAAATCTTCCGCGGTTGCAGAAGACCGCACCGCCACATCCGTATTTTTGCCATACTTTTTCTCCATCTCTCCGTAGGCCTTTTTAATATCCCGCTCAAGGTCTTTCGGAAAAGGTACACTCTTAATCGTCTCGCGAATCACTTTTCCCCGCCGCGCCAAATCTTCTAACTTTTTTGTGTCGAGCCCCTTTAGCGTTCCTTTTATAAAATCTTTTAAATTTTTGAATTGTAATTTTGCATTTTGATTTTTAATTTTTGAATTTTGGAGAAAGTATCTGTACGCAGTTGCGGTAACTATAAAGCCGTGAGGAATGCTCACGCCTTTAGGCTCAAGGTGCTGAATCATTTCTCCTAAGGACGCATTTTTCCCGCCGACTTCGCCGACGTCTTTTATACCGACTTCGTTAAGTTTTTTAATGAATGGCCTCATAGAAACAGCGACACAAATACTCGAATGCACGCGAATGACGCGAATTCGTTATTGGTACATTCGGGTGTCATTTGTAATTGGTGTCGCTTTTTAATATTACCATCAAATCCGATACATTAAAATTATTTTTCTCCGCATAGATTAAATCTTTTGTTTGTTTGAAAAAATGAAATGTATTGTGAACGCTTAAAAACGCTTTTGGGTCAAGCTTGAGCTTTTTCGCTTTTTCTAAAGTTAGAAAATCGCCAATGGCGCCTGCGGCTTCGGTATTATCTCGACCATCAGACGCAAATGATACGACCACAATATCGTTTGGAGCTTGGGATTTGGGATTTGGAATTTGCGCAACAGCGCCGAGTACTGCCTCCATATTTCGCCCACCCTTACCGCTTTTTTTATTTTTTATTTTTGATTTTTTATTTCGCAACGTAACCGTGCTCTCTCCACCCGCAATAATCGCCTCCCCTTTTTTCAATTTTCTCAAAACCGCCACTAGTATATTTTTTGCTTCACCGCGGAGCGCAAGTGAGGCAACGCTTACCCTAAACCCAAACTTCCTTGCTTCACTCTGCATCGCCCGGACAGCATCTTCATTTTTCACAAAAAGAATATGGATAATATTTTTGAAAAACGCTTTTTCTTTAGGCGTCTCCATCAAAACGCGGATTAACGCGGACCGAGACGCGGATCCACGCAGATACTTTTTGATGATTTGTTCTGCATCTTTTTTCGTGGTCCTATCAAGAACAAGCGGGCCAGACGCAACCATTGATAAATCGTTTCCTAATACATCAGACACGATAAGCGACAAAACCTTTGCCGGATACGCGAATCGCGCGAGCCCGCCTCCCTTAAACACAGAGAGGTGCTTGCGCACGGTATTAAGTTCGACGATGTCAGCGCCGGCCCTGCTCAATTCTTTTGTTGCCCTCGAAGAATCTTTAAGCTCTTCGTACGTTGCAGTAGCAAGCGCTGATCCGCCGCCGCAGGTCACCACAATCAAGAGATCGTTTTTCCCTAGGTGTTTTACAAGATCAAGTATTTTGTGTGTTGCTTTGACATTTTTTTCTGACGGGAGAGGATGAGTGCCAGTGAGAATTTCTAATTTCAAATTTTCAATTTTCAATTTCGGTTTCTGCGTATCGAGCGCGATTCCTTGGGTTAAATATGTCCCTAAAATTTTTGCAATGGATATACAAGTGAGCGCTGATCCTTTACCAAAGCCAACCAGCATTACTTTTTTGAATTTTGATATATCCGTTTTTATAACTTTTTTCTTTCCGCTTTCAAAAAATACTATGGAGAGCGCCGCGCCTTTGAGCTGAACCCGATTTTTAACCACTCGTTCGATCTCAATCCCCTCATAGCCGGCATTTACGATGCGGAGCGCTTTTTCACGGAGTGGCGTTTTTGCTAAGGCCTTCAGGTTCGTTATCATGAAGATTATTTTTCGAATAGTAACGCGGCGCCAAGAGCACCGCCGGAATAACCGATTTTAGTGAAAAGAATTTTTGTTTTTTGAGCTTCAGGAGAAGACACAAGCTTTTTAATCTGCTCTTTGATTTCCGGTTCTATAAACTTTCTAGCATCGCTCACGCCGCCGCTCAACACAATCACCTCCGGATCAAAAACGTTGATGATGTTCGCGAGGCCGATGCCGAGATTTTCTCCAAGCTCGGCAAGTGTTGCTTTTGCTTTTTTATCTCCCGTTTCGGCGAGCTTTACCGTTTCCAGCGTCCCCCTGCCGGTTGTCCGCCGCACAAACTTGTTCGAACTCAAATCTTCGAAATCGAGCCTCTTCGACATATCAAGTATCATATTGCCCACCTCCCCGGCAGAGCCATGGCTCCCTTGAATAATTTTCCCATCAACCATAAAGGCGCCCCCCAACCCCGTACCTAGTGTGATGTAAAAAACGTTTTTGTATTTTTTTGCAGTGCTTAATGTCCGGCTCGTCAAAAGAAAACAATGGACATCGTGTTCGATTTTCACCGGAAGCTTCAGTTTTTCGCTGAAGATTTTTCTGAATGCTTTCCCGTTTAGGTATCTGATATTTGCGCTGTTTAGCACCTTTTCCCGCTTCGAATCCAAGGGACCCGGGAGAGAAAAACCGACGCCGCCTACCTTCCCGTCTTTAACTTTACCGCTTAAGAATTTTGCTTTTTGCGTAATGAGTTTGGCCAAGCTCGGAAACGTCGCGGGTCGTTCTTCATGCCCGGAAAACAAAATCTTCCGGTTTTTAACGAGAACAAACTTTATATATGAACCGCCGATGTCAAAACCGATGTAGTACATATTTTATACTTTTTTGATGCCGATCCAGATTGTTGCGCCCTCAAACTGGGTTTCAACTTCTGCATCAAACTTTTGGCTGCGCCCGAATCCGATTGCTTTAGCTCCCACCCTTGCCTTGAATTCAACTAATGACTTCTGAATAGCGTTTTTGGCGCCTTCCGGAACATCAAACCAAACATTGATTTTATCTTTTGGCGTGTACCCCGCCTCCTGCCGCAGACCCTGCACAAACCGAACAAATTCCCTAAAAAGCCCCTCCTGTTTTAATTCGGGGGTTATCATCGTATCAAGTTCGACCTCGGCTTGAATCTTCCCGTCAAAAATAATTTTCTTAACGTTTATCTCATCAGCCAAAATAGATAGGGCTCCTTTATTATTTTTTATTCTTGCTTTTTGATCTTTTATCTTGAGCGAAGCGAGCGGTTGCCGCACCTTAATACCCGCTTTTGCCCGCGCCTCTAACCCCAAAGAAACTATCTGCCGCACCAGTTTCATATCCTCGAGAAGCTTGAGGTTGGAGGTGGGAAGTTTGAAGTTGGAAACTGGCCAGGTCTCTAAATGAACTGATTCGCAATTTTCTAATTTTGACTTGTATTTTTGATTTTTGATTTTTGCATTTTGCATTACTGAGAGGTACACCGCCTCTGCCACAAACGGCATAAAAGGTGCAATGATTTTTGAAAATTCCGCAAGGACATAGCGCGTGGTTTCTATAGCGGCTCTTCTATCACTTCCGCGTGAATCTGCGTGAAGTCCGCGTTGATCTGCGTTCAAGCGAAACCTATCCCGAGACCGGCGGATATACCACGTTGAGAGATCGTCAATAAATTCCGCGATGGGCCGCGTTGCTTTATCAAGCTCATAAGCATCGAGCGCTTTTGAAATATCGCTTCCTGTTTGCCGCAAGCGCGCAAGAATCCATAGATCTAAAGGATGCGCGGACTTACGCAGACTGGACGCTGACTCACGCTGACTTTTTCCGCGTCGTTCCGCGTGTAGTCCGCGTTGGTCTGCGTATAAAGCATAAAAACTATGTACGTTCAGTAACCGTAAAATTATTTTCTTATACACCTCATCAACGCCTTTTTCCGAAAAATTCAAATCTTCAGCGCGCACGACAGGAGATGACAAAAGATGGTACCGCAGAGCATCAGCGCCATATTTACCAACCACATCCATTGGGTCTGGATAGTTGCGCAATTTTTTGCTCATTTTCTCGCCGTTTTCAGCTAGAATGATGCCATTTACGATTACGTTTTTATACGCTGGTTTTTTGAAGAGCGCTGTAGACAACACTAAAAGCGTATAAAACCACCCGCGGGTTTGATCTAATCCTTCAGCGATAAATTCAGCAGGGAAACTTTTATTGAATCTTTCTTTATTCTCAAAAGGATAATGCAACTGGCCATACGGCATTGATCCGGACTCAAACCAGCAATCAAACACGTACTGCACACGCCGCATTTTGCCGCCGCACTCGCAACGAAGTTCTATTTCATCTATATACGGCCGGTGCAAATCTAATTCGTACTTTTGATTATGCGGCAATGGTGAAAATGAAAACGGGAGTATTTCTGCCGTATCTAAAAATTCATCGGAGCGCTTTGCTTTTTCTCGAGTTTCTTTTAGGGCGATTGCTTTTTCGGTATCAGCACCGAGGGCTCCTGCCATCATAAGCCAGAGCGTGTACTCGTGACTCACAATCAAAATCGTTTTATTTTTATATTTCTTTTCGATTGCGTAGAGAAATTCAGTCGCGCGCTGTTTAATCTGCGTTAAATTCTCTCCCTTGGGTGTTCCTACAAGAAATTTTTCGCGGATTGAACCGAGTGCGTCGTATTTTTCTGCCGGCTTGCCGTCAAGCAAATCTCCGCTTACTTCTCGCAAGCGCTTATCGAAAATAATTTTGCTCTTTGGCAATCCCAAGGCCTCAGCCATAATCACACTTGTCTGTTTCGAACGCAAAAAGTCGGATGAAAAAATCAGGTTTACTTTTTTGCCCTTTATCTCTTTTCTAAGTTTTTCCGCACTCCTCTCAATTTCTCTTTTTCCTTTTTCTGTAAGGGGATATTTCTTGCTTGTTTTAACGTTAAAACTGCACACATCTTTTATAATATGCTGCGCCTCCCCGTGCCTCATCAGAAAATAATTATTGCCGGATTTTTTGGAATTTTTTTTGAGTTCATCAACGGATCCAATCACTTTCATCTTCCCGCAACCGTCTCGTGTTTCGAATTTCGGATTTTGCCTGCCCGCCGAAGCCTTGGCGGAGGCGGGGATTTCGGATTTGCCAGTCTGGCAAACCCAAACAGGAATCGGTGCTCCCCAGTATCGCGATCTCGAAATCGCCCAATCAGGCGCATCCTCTAGGCCCTTGCCGAATCTGCCTTCTTTAATATGGCCGGGGACCCAATTGATTTTTTTATTATTTTCCAAAAGCCCGTCTTTGCCTTTTTTCAAAGCCTCTACTTTCACAAACCAGGAAGACGCCGCATAATTCAAAAGCGGGGTATCGCATCGCCAGCAATGCGGATAAGAATGCGTTATCTCTTCACTTTTTAATAAATTCCCGCTCTTTTCCAGGTATTCGATTATTTTATTATCAGTTGAACGCCAATCTCCTTTTGGTTTTACCGGCATTCCGGCAAAGTCTTTCGCTTCGTTTTTAAATTTCCCATCCATACCAACGTGCTGGACGAATGGCAATTTGTACTTTTGCCCAAGGGCCATATCATCCGCACCAAAAGCCGGCGCGATATGCACAATACCCGTGCCCTCATCGGTTTTCACAAAATCAGCGCCGTAAATTTTCCATCCGTTTTGATGATTTTTGAGTTTTTTGTCTTTCGCGTAATAATCGAAGAGCGGCTCGTAGTTTAGACCAATTAACTCTTCACCTTTAAAAACTTTCAGATTGTATTCTTTTTTAAATCCTTCGAAATTATTTGCATATTTCAAAACACCCTCATTTAATTTTCTAGGATCTTCGAATAATCGCTTCGCTTCATTAAATCCAGCGTTGGATTGTAGGTTTTTCCATAAAATATCCTTGGCTAATATATATCTACCTGGGGTTATAGTCGTATGCGATGTTACCACCTTATCCTTTGTAGAAGTTTCTTCGTGCTGCCTTGCAAGTGAGACTTCTACATAATCAATATTAGGGTTGACCGCTAACGCTACATTCCCGGGCAACGTCCACGGTGTCGTAGTCCATGCGAGCACGTATGTTTTTAATTTAGAATTTGATTCTTTGGAATTTATTTGTAATTTGTAATTTGGAATTTGGAATTTAAGGACGACGGAGGAGTCCCTGATATCCTTGTATCCTTGCGCCACTTCAAAATTCGAAAGCGTTGTCTCGCACCGCGGGCAAATATGCATTGACTTGTATCCTTCATAAATCAATTTTTTGTCATAGAGGTTTTTGAAAATCCACCAGACGGATTCGGTGTAATTTGCATCCATGGTGTGATACGCATTATCCATATCAACCCATCTGCCGATCCGCGGAATGATTTTTTCCCAGTCATCAACATATTCCAAAACCCGGCTCCGCGCCGCTTCGTTGAATTTTTCAACACCAAATTTTTCAATGTCTTTCTTAGTCTTCAAACCGAGGTCCTGCTCAATGATGTTTTCGATAGGCAGGCCATGGCAATCCCATCCCCAGATGCGCTCTACGCGCTTACCTTTCATGGTTTCGTAGCGCGGGATCACGTCTTTTATAACTGATGCCAAAATATGCCCGTAATGAGGCAAGCCAGTTGCAAACGGCGGACCATCATAGAAACTAAAATCGCCCCGCTTTTTCTGCGTAGATCTGCGTCCAGTCTGCGTTGATCCGCGTAAAGTTTTTTCAAAAACTTTACGTTCCTGCCAGAATTTTAAGATTTTTTCCTCGAGCTCGGAGATTCCTGCCCCGTGAGACAACTGCAATCCACTCATACTAGCGATTGAACGATTTGATTTGTGTCTTTTATTTTCAGCCATAGTTTACAGATCAAATTAAGCGAAGCCTATTGCAGTTGCTCTACGGGGTTTAATGATTTGAAGTCACCAAACATAGCACACGAATAGCGCGCCTCCGGCTAAAGCCTCCGGCAACACGAAAGCGCCCACACGAATTAACTCAGGAATTGAATCCTGTTTAGATTTTCAGTATATCGGGAAATTTTGGTTTTGGCTATCCGCAAATCAACGTAAAAAATAATGAGTGGTTTTCGCAAGCACATCACTATTGCTCTTTCTGTAAAATAGTGTTAATTTTTATCAGCTTCATTGTCATTAACCTTTCGGCTGGCGAAGGAGAAGTAAAATGAAAAGGTTTCAAGGAACGATTCTGTTTATTACCGTAGGGTTTGTTCTTGCCAATGTTGGCGTCCTAGTAGTGAGGCAAGGCCATGCGTGGGGAGCTTATTTTCTATGGATCGTATTCTTTCCCGCAATGACCGTTGCCGGTAATCTCGAAGGATTTCTCGCCCATATTCTTCCCCTGAAGACTTTGAGCCCCGCCTTCGAACCTCTTTTAATCATTTTATTGTTTTTAGGCATAATAGTTCAATGGGGTGTACCAGGGCTACTCATTGACTGGCGCCGAAAACGAAGATACTTCAGATCAGGTTAAAACACCTTAAGACACGCGCCCGATTAAGGAGGTGAGGCAGAATGGACGAAGGCGGTCCGATCGAGAAGGCGGAGCTGGAGACTAGAATGATCGGCTATCGAATCGGCTTCAAGGTAGGCGTCCTTACGGCACTGGCCATCGGATGCCCGCCGGTCGTAGCCATCATGTTCTATGCCATTCACGCCCTCCGCTAGCTCATTCTAGTTCTTTACTCGCCCGATCAAGGAGGTGATGAAAATCATCGATCGGGCACAAATTTTAGCTTATTAAAATAAATAATTTAAAATTTGTAACTGCCCACTCCTCCTTAGTTCTCGAGGATACTTATCTTCACCCATTCTCCTTCACTTATTCCTCTCTTTCATTAACGTGTCGCTATGCTATGGCATAGCACTCAGGTTTTACTATACTACAACAGAGATGCATGACTATATACTCAAATGCATCCTGATTTCTATATATACTATAGGAGACGCGTCAGTAAACTGCTCCAAGGTTTATTATCTCCGCCTCCTCCCGTGAAATGCCTTGTGTACTTCCTTGAGCTCTTTATTCGTTAAATGCGTATACACCTGCGTTGTTGCGATGTTTGCGTGCCCTAAAAGCTCTTGCACAGAACGTAAATCGGCGCCGCCAATTAATAAATCAGTGGCGAATTGGTGCCGAAGCTGATGTGGCGTTACCTTGTCCGGTATTCCGGCTTTGCGGCAGTAAAAATTTACCATCCGCTGCACTGCGCGTGGAATAATTCGCCCCAAAACTTTTGGCGCGCCTTGCGATTCGCGCTTTGCTTTCGTCAGACTCACAAACATCGCTTCATCCGCATCGCCGCGTTTATCCAGATACGCTTTTATAGCTTTTTTTGCCCGATCTGAAAAAAATACCACGCGAATCTTTTCCCCCTTGCCGCGCACGCTTAATTCCCCGCGCGATAAATCAATATAGCGATTCAAAGCACAGAGCTCTGAAATACGGAGTCCGGTTGAGAATAGGGTTTCAAGTATTGCCCGGTCGCGCAACGATCTAAGGTCACCGCCCTTCGGAGCAGTAAGCAACCGTTCTAAATCAGCATATTCAATAATATCAATTTGCCTTTGGGGGATTTTTGGCAATTCAATTTTATCCGGGGACAATACCTTGTAATCATTTTTGATCAGAAATTTAAGGAAGTTGCGGAGCGCTATAATATAGTAGCTTTGGGTGTTTTTTCGAATAGTCTGACGAATCAGACTATTCGTCCTGAGCCGCGTCGAAGGATTGATGGTTCGGCGTGCAAGCTGCAGCCGGAAATCCCGCACTGCTTCAAAGGTAATACCTTTTTCATCTTTAATTTTTTGAAAAGTAAAAAATGCCTTCAGGTATCGTTCGTAATTTTCCCGAGTTTTAATCGAACGGTTCTTTTCAATCTCGAGGTAATTTAAATAATTTTCCAAAAGTTTTTCTATGCTCATGTTCTATGTTCTATGCTTGATGCTCCATGTTTCATATTCTATGATTATGTCGCACATTAATTCTACCATGCGGGCATTTAGTTATCCACAAAAATCATCTTTGTATGGAGAAATTATTTGCTATAATGAATACTATATTCGAAACCCCATATGGCAGCTTCTGCAGATACTTTAAAACCAATTAAATTTTCTCATCCTCATCACCAGCGACAGATAATTATATTATCTGTCATTCTTTTGGTTTTAATCGGGCTTTTTATCTCTACCTATTTTTACTATCCTTATCCTGTTCTTCCGCTCCAGCCAATAACCCATCCGACAAAACCAAACACGCAAAATGATTTAGGCACAACGCTCTACGCGCAATCGCAAAATCCAATTCAAAACCAGCTGCCGGATAACACGGCGCCTATTGCAAATCCCCTTGATAATGCATATAAAAATCCGTTTGAGTAATTTTTATGACTCGTGCTTTAAAAAATAATGTCGCTTCTCTTTTGATTGCGGGGCTCATACTAGCGCTTGGTGTTTTTATTGCTTTCACGATCTATGCTCAAACAGATACAACAACAGAGGCGGAGGGCGGTGGAACGAGTATCAATATCACCTTCCCAGTTCCGGAATTAGGCAATTGCACAAGCAAGAACACTTGCAGAAAATATTGCGACGATCCGGCGAATGCAACGGCGTGCATCGCTTTTGCAAAAAGCCACGGACTCGTAAATGACGAGGAAGCAGAGGAATCAATCAATTTTGCACAAGCAATTCGAGGCGGCGCTGGTCCCGGCGGATGCACCACACCCGATGCTTGTAAAAAATTCTGCAGCAGCTTGGATAATCTTCAAGCCTGCCTTGATTTTGCAAAAAGTCACAACATCCAAAACGAAGACACAAACCAGGCGCAGAAAGTCCGTGACTTTATCGCGAGCGGCGGACAAACTCCTGGGGGATGCACCAACAAAGAAGCATGCGCAAAATACTGCAGCGACTTCAGCCATGCGGAGGAATGCCTTGCTTTTGCTAAAGCTGCGGGCATAACGCAACAGCAAGGTAATATAAAAAACAACGGCCACATCCCAACTGCAGAGCAACTTCAGAAATTAAGTGAGCTTGCTAAAGCAGGCGAGACCCCAGGCGGATGCATTTCAAAAGACACCTGTGAAGCATATTGCAAAGACAAAAGCCATCGAGAGGAATGCATTGCCTTTGGGATTAAAGCAGGGTTTATTACACCAGATGAAGCCCAAAAGATAACGTCCTCTAAGGGCACTGGACCAGGAGGATGCGCTTCCTCTGATTCCTGCAGGACATTTTGCAGCGATCCTGCAAACCGCGAAACATGCTTCAAATTCGGAGAAGAACATGGATTTATTTCCGAGAATGAATCGAAAAATATTAAAGAAGGATGGGTGCGTTTCCGAACAGGAACTGACCAGATGCCGGAAGAAGTTAGATTATGCGTCGAATCCATAATCGGCACGAGTACCATTCAAAGCATAGAATCCGGCGATTTTGTGCCGGGACAGGAAATCGCAAACCAAACACGGAATTGCTTCGAAAAATTCGGCAAGGCATTAAGAGGAAATGATCTATTTACAAATGCCCCCTTAGAGGTGCGTACCTGCCTCAAAGAAAAACTAGGTGGTGCGGTGAGTGACATCACTTCTGGCAAAGTAATGCCGACGCCGGAGGCGGCTGATACATTTAGGATCTGCTCCGAACAAATGCGATTTTTTGGACCCAATTCCAATGAAGAGAGCCGTGGCCGTTTCGGCTCATCGAGCCAAGGAATCCCGCCGGGCATAGAACATTTTATCCAAAGCGCGCCACCGCAGATTGAAGAGTGCTTGAAAAATAATTTTGGGGACGACTTTAAAAATGAAATTCTAAACGGCACGATAAACCCCGGCATCGGCGACAAAATTAAAAATTGTATGATGCAATTCCGCCCTCAAGATAAACAAATGCCGATGATGCGGCAAGGCGAAAACGGGCAGAATAATGAAAAGGCGCGCTTTTTCGGAAATACTTCCGGATCAACAAATTTTCCCCCAATGCCAATGAGTGTGCCGTCTGAAAACAAAGAGGAGTTCCAGCGGATGATGAACCAGCAAAATCGGAATTTCAAGCTGGACGATCAAGGCAATCCCGTAAATCAAAATTTGCAAATGCCGCAAGGCGGATATGGCGCACCGGTTAGGCAACCCATACTAAATGGAGATGGATTCCAGCAAAATACCTTAGAATTGCAAAGACGCGCAGAATACCAACAATTGCAACAAAATCAAATACAGCAATATCAGAATATTGAGGGAAGCCAACAATTTCAAAATCCAACACCGCCACCGATGATAAATTCTTCCACAGGACCGCAAACGCTCTTCGGGCACTCACCATTCGGATTTCTCCTTCAAACCCTCTTCGGCAGCTACTAACTAAAAACGCCGCTTTGCAAAAACGGCGTTTTTTTGTATTATCAAAAGCATTGATGAATAAGGCGCTGCAAAAACTTGTTCGCGAAGAAACCAAGCGCCAAGCCGAAACGCTTGATTTGATTCCATCAGAAAACATTGCCTCACGCGAAGTGCGGGAGATTTTGGCATCCGCCTTGGTAAATAAATATTCCGAGGGATATCCGGGAAAGCGGTACTATGCTGGAAATAAAGTAATTGATGAAATTGAGATATTAGCACAGGATTTAACGCGAAAAGTGTTTCATTTAAGCAAAAATTGGCATGTGAATGTGCAGCCATATTCGGGCTCTCCCGCAAATATAGCTGTTTATCTCGCGTTGCTCGGACCACGAAACAACACAAAACAAGACACCAAAAAGCACGAAACCGCTCGGGCGGACATTCTAGGCATGAGCTTACCTTTCGGCGGACACTTAACGCATGGCTGGAAAGTGAATGCGTCCGGGCAGTTATTCAACGCTATTCAATACGGTGTGGGACGCGATGGCTATCTGGATTACGATGAAATCCGCAAATTGGCGCGAAAGC
Organism: uncultured Candidatus Saccharibacteria bacterium; assembly: GCA_964362685.1. Classification (GTDB taxonomy): domain Bacteria; phylum Patescibacteriota; class Minisyncoccia; order UBA6257; family UBA9933; genus CAYIFL01. The sequence goes on along the minus strand of CAYIFL010000006.1, from coordinate 5,386 downwards.
ACAAACCGAAAATAATTGTCTGCGGCGCAACGGCGTATTCCCGCATTATTGATTTCAAAAAATTTAGCGCCATTGCAAAAGAAGTTAATGCGTACTTAATGGCAGACATCGCGCATATCGCCGGGCTTATTGCCGCAGGAGCGCATCCTTCACCCTTCCCGTATGCGAACGTGGTAACCACTACTACGCACAAAACGCTAAGGGGCCCCCGCGGCGCAATTATATTCGCGAATAAGAACTCAAAGCTAAAAGCTAAAAGCTCAAAGCTCTCAATCGCCGACGCGATTGATCGCGCTGTTTTTCCCGGGCTTCAAGGCGGGCCGCATGACAATCAAACTGCCGCGATTGCGCAATGTCTTTATGAAGCAACACAACCATCTTTCAAAAAATATGGGCACCAAGTTGTAAAAAACGCGAAGGCGCTTGCACATGAGCTCACAAAGCTTGGTTTTACTTTAGTGTCCGGCGGCACTGACAACCACTTAATGCTTATTGATTTAACAAACCTCGGCATTTCCGGGCGCGAAGCGCAGGATAAATTAGAAAAGGCGGGGATTATTGTAAATCGCAACACCATTCCTTATGATACGCGTTCGCCTTTTGATCCGTCAGGCATCCGCATCGGCACGCCATCTTTAACCACGCGCGGTATGAAGGAAAAAGAGATGAAGCAAGTTGCAGAGTTAATCCACCAGACACTCACTCAACGAGAAGACCCGGCAAAAATTAAAACTGAAGTTAAAAAACTATGCTCCAAATTTCCGGTACCGAGATAGCACAAAGGATTCTTGATGCATTAAAGCAAAAGCCGGTTCCAAAAAAGATTCTGGCTGCTATTTTAGTTGGAGAAGACCCTTCCTCGCTTTCCTTTCTCAAACAAAAAGAGAGAGTTGCAAAGGAGCTCGGGGTTGATTTTCGGTTATATAAACTCACTGCGGGACTAAAAAACGACGGCTTACGCAAGGAAATTGGAAAAATTGCGCGGTTAAGCAGGGTTGGCGGCGTGATTGTGCAGTTGCCATTACCCGAAAGCATAAATCGCCGCTATGTTTTAAATGCAATCCCGATCGAAAAAGATGTTGATGTGCTTAGCGAAAAAGCGCAAGAGGCGTTCCGCACGGGAAAAAGTAAAATTCTGCCACCAGTAGTAGGCGTCGTAGAAGAAATCCTAGGAAGCATGAATTATGAATTAAGAAGCATGAAGGTAGCTGTTGTAGGCGCGGGGTTTCTCGTAGGTAAGCCCATTGCGGAGTGGCTAGCTGATAAATGCAAAGAGCTTCTGATTTTTGATGAGGGTAGCGATTTAACTGAACTAAAAAATTACGATCTGATAATTTCCGGCGTAGGCAAGGCAGGAATTATAAAACCGGGGATGCTTAAGGAAGGTACGGGAGTAATTGATTTTGGATATAGCATAGAGCATGAAACATATAACATGAAACATGAAACAGAAAACGTGAAGAAAAAAATTTATGGCGATTTTAATGTTTCAGGTTCCATGCTCCATGATTTAGGATTTTACACCCCCACCCCCGGCGGTACCGGCCCAATACTCGTTGCAAAACTAATGGAGAATTTTTATAGGGTGAATTCTATTTTGTGAACCCCGTTACTCCCAATAAAGATTGAGGCTTCTACCCCTACCAAGATAGCAATGTCTAAAACTAATTTCCTTTTCGACCTAATGGTCGGAGTTTTCTGGGAGTAACGGGGTGAATTTGAAGGTAGAGAGGATATCGGATAATAGTTTTTTCTGCTGACCATATTCCAAAAATCCAACATGATTTCTTAACTTATCGCTTTCAGTATTGGAAACATGATGAATGAAAAAGAAATGTTTTCCATCCGGGAAGTTTATAGAATACGTCGCTGAACCATCCTGCTTAGCCTCTAAAAGTAAGAAGGTATTATTCCCAATATTTATTGGTCTTGTGAATGCGTGGCTTGCATTGTTTTTCAGGACATTCTGTGCGTTTTGGTTATTTGATAGATAGACGCTAAAACGAATGTCCATATTTGCATATGATCCAAAAACCTCTCCGCTTTGATCACTGATGGTGTAATTAACGATTGACAGCTGCTGTTCGATGCCTAAATCAAGACTACTGCCACCGATGGCCAACTTAAATTCTTCCGGATACTTAAATTCAAACCCATACTTTTCATTGCGGTAGGTTTTCCACGCTGAAACATCAATAGTTGAGCTGACATTTTTAGATACTACCTGATTAAACTCGCATCGCGGAGCACAAACTTTGATACAAGGCTGATCCTTATCCAAGCACGCACTGCCGCACGGATTAAAATTACCGCCCCTTGCCGAACAATCCGTCCTCATCTGATTTTCCGACCAACCAGGATACATAGAATTACCCAAATAAATAATATCCTGCTTGCTAATATTTAAAAAATCTCTCCACACAAAATACCCGCCCGCGGCAGCAGCAACGGCAACAGCAGCGATTATGATCAGCATGATTGGCGCGAAGCCTTTATTATCCATATTTTCCATATTTTAAAAAGACAGCGTCGAGCGATTTTACCCTGCTCTCATTCTTTGAGCGGATAGATTTTTTGAGGCGTTGAGTTGTCTGCTCGCTAAGTAGTAATCCTGCGTCAGGATCGTTTAGAAGCTCTCTCATTACTTCTATAACTTGACGCTTCACGATAATCTTTATATTTTTTTCTTTGATAGTAGTAGTTGCCATTACTATGTATGATATAAAAGGGAGGCCGTAAGTCAAGCTTCTACGATTTATGCCTTTGCATTCTTCGCATAGATGCGGTACAATAAAAGTCCTATTAGAAAAAGGTCGGGACGTTTAGTAATGCGTTAATCAAAAATATGAAATCACTTTCTTGCGCGGATTTAGGAGATGCCTCTTGCCATTTTGTTGCAGAAGGGCAGACTGATGAAGAGGTTTTGGGAAAAATGAAATCTCACGTTACGGAGGTACATCCTGATAAAATGACCGAAATGGCAAAAACAATGACTGAAGACCAGATAATGGAAATGATGAAATCGAAAATAAAGGCGGTGTAAGTATCAAAAATCTCCCGACTTCGGTCGGGAGATTTTTTGATTACTGAAAACTTATCTTTTACACCGTCCCTTCTTCGCCTTTCTGGTTTTGTTTTTCAGGAATGCCGTTTTTAATCGCCTCAAGTGTTTTCTTTTTTACTTCATCCAGGATTTTTTTATCTTCCTTTAGTTTTTCGCGGGCGGTTTCCATGCCCACCCCCAGTTTTTCTCCTTCGTAACTTAGCGTATTACCGTTCTTTTTCACAACCCCAAATTTCAGAGCCATATTTAAGACATCGCCTGCAAAGGAAATCCCCTCGCCGTACATAATATCGAATTCAGCTACTTTAAACGGCGGGGCAACTTTGTTTTTTGCCACTTTCGCGCGCGTGCGATTGCCCACTACTTCCTCGCCTTTTTTAATCTGGGCAATGCGTTTTAATTCAATGCGGACCGAGGCGTAAAATTTCAAAGCTCTGCCTCCGGGAGTGGTTGTGGGATCGCCATACCCCATCATACCGATTCTCTCCCGAATCTGATTGATGAAAATAATCAATGTTTTGGCGCGATCAGCTAAGGCAGTAATTTTACGGCATGCCTGAGACATCATTCTCGCCTGAAGCCCGATATATTGCGCGCCCATCTCACCCTCAATTTCCACCTTAGGAGTAAGTGCCGCGACTGAATCAATCACCACTATGTCGATTATGCCTGACCGCACCAAGCTTTCCAGAATATTTAGAGCGTCTTCGCCTGAATCCGGCTGAGAGATTATAAGGTCATTTACCTTCACTCCTAACTTTTTAGCGTATTCGGGATCCATAGCATGCTCTGCGTCAATATAGGCAGCTTTCCCGCCTTTTTTTTGGACTTCCGCCAATGCATGAAGCGCCAAAGTGCTTTTACCGCTTGATTCCGGGCCAAATACTTCAATAATTCTTCCCTTTGGAAGGCCGCCTACGCCCAAGGCCAAATCCAGCGAAAACGATCCGGTTGACACAACGTCAACGTCAACTTTTTTCACATCGCCCAGTTTCATAACCGCTCCCTCGCCGAATTTTTCCTGAAGCGATTCAAGGAGATGATTCAGTTCTTTTTGATCCTGGGCTTTTTCCTGCTCTTTTTCGGTTTCTTTTTTTGTCATAATAGATTTAGAATTGTGTTGCTTTATATATAATCTGCCGTACGACCGTTGTTTCTTTGCCTAAGAATCGCTTTACCTTAAACTCCGCGGTATTCACGCCGTCCTGAAGCGGAAACTCTTTTTCGAAATGGCCGCTTGCGTCAGGAACCAGCTCTTCCCCGTTTATCGTAAGTTTATCCCTCGGGTTAATCTGGCCCACAAGTTTTAAGGGCGACGTAGTTACCAGGATATCATTTGTTGCAGGGCTTATAATATCAATGCGCGGCGTCCCCAGAAAATCATTACCGCGCCATACTAAATATACTATACCAAGCAATAGGATTACGCCAAGCACAATAAACTTTTTGTTGCTGTTTTGAATCGCAAAGCGGTTGATCGGCAGGCGATCTTCTACGCCTGAAGTCCTCACGGGATTTTGAGTTTTATACGCGTCCCAAAGCGTCTTGCCGTCAATGCCTAAGACCGCTCCGATTTTCATCAAGTAGCCGCGGATGTAGGGCGCTGCGGGCAGGCGTTTTGTTTCGTTATCGCGAAGCGCAGCAAGATACCGCTCGGGAATATCAGTGAGTTCGGCTAACCGCTGCATATTTAAGCCGCGCGCTTCCAAGGCGTCAAGGAGCATATCACGAAGATGCGGCATTGAATTTTGCGCTTGTTTTTCTGGCATGAGAAGATGCGCTGATTTCGGTCTGATTATAGCAGAGGTGTTCTTGAAGTAAAGCAAAAACAAAAAAGGCATAGTCTGCCAGTATAATAGTGGCCGGGCAAGAGGTCTTCTTAAGACCATTCTTGCCCGGTTCGGCCCCGTGGGTGAATACCTATGTCTATTTCACACTTTCGCGATCCGGCTTATTCAGTCGGGCATCGCTTGCAAAAATGTGCTAATCACCTATTGTGATTCAGTATAGCATAACGATATTTTATCACCTATCCTCTCTTTCCTTAAACACTTCCCGGGGCTTTGCGCCGTCTCCAGGACCAACGATACCCTTAGATTCCATGATGTCTAAAAGCCGCGCAGCCCGTGCATATCCCACTTTTAATCTACGTTGCAAGAGCGATGCTGATGCCTTTCCTGCTTCAACCACAACATTAACTGCCTCCTCTAATAATTCGTCATCCTCATCGCTTTCCAAATAACCATTAAGTTTTTCATCGGATAATTGAAGATAGCTTCCTTCGTCATCACCATTAAATGATTCGCTCTCGAACCCTCCCAA
>CAYIFL010000005.1:0-18763 GCA_964362685.1 uncultured Candidatus Saccharibacteria bacterium | reverse complement strand
CTCGGCGGATGTAGCCAAATGGGTGGCTTCCGAGCTCGGCATCGATGAATATTTTGCCAGAGTTTTGCCTCATCAAAAATCTGAAAAGGTAAAAGAACTCCAGACACGCAACATGAAAGTCGCGATGGTTGGTGATGGTATAAATGATGCGCCAGCTCTTACTCAAGCCGATCTTGGCATAGCCATTGGGGCTGGTACGAATGTTGCTATCGAGTCGGCCGGAATCATTTTGGTTAGGAATGATCCAAGAGATATCGTGAAGATAATCAGATTATCCCAGATGACCTATTCAAAAATGATTCAGAATCTTTGGTGGGCGGCCGGCTATAATATTTTTGCGTTGCCGCTTGCGGCAGGAGTGTTGGTGTCAAAGGGTATTGTACTTCAGCCCGCGCTCGCCGCAGTACTTATGAGCGCATCAACCGTGATTGTGGCATTGAATGCCGTATTGCTTTATCGGAAGGAGCTATAAGAGGGGTTTACAAATAAGCGCTTTTGCGCTAGTATTTTTCCTATACGCGAAAGTTAATTGAGAAGAACGACTACTATAAACTACAGAATTAACAATCAAATAAAGGCGCCGGAATTGCGGGTGCTCGATGAGATGGGAAAGAATCTGGGAACAATGCCGCTTGAGGCGGCATTACGCTTGGCAGAAGAACAGGGACTGGATCTTATAGAAGTCGCGTCGACCGCTACGCCGCCGGTTGCGCGCATCATCAGTTTTGATAAATTCCGGTACCAGAAAGAAAAAGAAGCGAAAAAGCAGAAGACCGGGCAACGAGTAATTGAATTTAAGCAGATTCGCTTGAGCGCCCGCGCGGCATTGAACGATCTGATGGTAAAAGCAAAAAAAGTTGACGAATTTCTGGAACAGGGCTATAAAATTGAAATCATGCTCACCCTGAAGGGCAGGGAAAAATATAACAGGCCATGGGCAAGCCAGAAGCTCAATGATTTTTCGAAATTGATTAAGGGTGAATATAAGGTCACGAGCGAACCCAAATTCGGCGGCAAAGGGATCACGGTGCAGATCAGTAAGAAATAATACGAATATGCGAATTTATACGAATGCCACGAATACATTCGTGGATTCATGTGCGGTTTGCGTATTCGTGTTATTAAGCGAAGCGTATGCGAAGAAAAACCATCTCAAAACGATTCAAAATAACCGGAGGCGGAAAAATTTTGCGGCGCGCGATGTCGCAGGGCCATTTTTTAGCTAAAAAAAGAACTGCGGTGAAAAGGAGATCAAAGCATATGCGGAGTGTGGATGATATAGGGGTTAAGATTGCGAGAAAATTTTTATGACCAGAGTCAAACGCGGCATCATCGCCCATAAGAGGCGGGAAAAAATTTTAAAATATACCAAAGGATTCCGTTGGGGGCGGAAATCCAAAGAGCGGGCTGCAAAAGAAGCTCTGCTTCACGCATGGACGCATGCCTTCCGCGGCAGGAAAGAGAAAAAGAGAGAGTACCGGCGTTTGTGGCAGACGGAGATTAATGCCGGTGCGCGCATGAGCGGCATGAAATACAGCAGTTTAATTGCCGGACTTAAAGGAAAACATATTTTGCTTGACCGGAAAATTCTGGCTGATCTCGCAAAAAACGAACCGAAGGTCTTCGAAAAAATCGTTGCAAAGGCAAAATAATCAGATAAAGTGTATTTCTTCTAAGATTTCGCGGTGGGGCGGGAAAAAATCCTGCATCCTTTTCAATTCTTCCGGGGAGAAAAATTGTATTTCTTCGCCTTCATCACCAATTGATTTTACCGTAGGAAGCGCAGCAGGAATACTTTGAAAAAGGTAAAACGAATGGCTCTCGCGGTCTTCGGCGTAGAGTTCTTTCAGGTCATCAGTGCCAAGCACTAAGCCGATTTCTTCTTTAACCTCACGCCGCGCTGCTTCTTCCGGGGATTCTCCTTCAATGCTTCGTCCGCCAGGCAGTTTCCAATAGCGGGGAACCGGTTTTTTTGGATCGCGCACAAGCGGGATGCCTTTTGGAGAAATGATCAAAACCGCAACTGCGTATGCTCCGCGCGTATCTGGCGTATTCATACAGCGTTTTCTTTTTCTCCGCGTTTTATAAATTCAAATGCCTGGGTCAGCACCTTTTGATTCTCGTGGTATTTGTGTAAAAGCTTCAATGCTTCTTTATAGGTAAACCAGCCGAAGCCATCGTGTTCTTTTGAGAGCCGGATTTCCGCTCGTTTTCCTTCTGCCAGATAAAAAATAACAATCTTAAAGATCTTTTCCTTTTGCCGTTGGAAAATAAATTTTTCGTATGCCTTGAAGTTCTTTCGGAATTTGAGGTCACCGAGTTTTAACCCGGTTTCTTCGCGTACTTCCCGTACTGCTGCTTCCCAGCTTTTTTCCTCAGACTCGATTTTGCCCTTCGGAAAATTCCAATACCCGCGGCCGTGATAGAGGATCAAAAAAGTAAGCTCGGGATGCTTATCCCGGCCTTCTGCGCTATACCGCTGCGGCACGCGGCGGTAGATGATAACTCCTGCAGAGATTTCTTTCATATGACCGATGCGAAACTACCCGCCCGACTTCGCATGGACGACCTGCCCGATATGACTTCGTCATATCGAAGTCAGGCGGGAGTCCAGGCGGGCGGGCAAATAAATCCGAATCTACAAATACGATTTTATTGTACCACCAAAATTGCAAAGTAAAAACAGGTGTGCTATCCTCCTCGCGATGGCAATCACGTCATCGAAGCACTTTCACATCCTGAGCTGCAGGCGGATAGCCGAGCAGCAAGGAGGCCAGCATGAATAGCAAGAGTGGCAAGGATGTACGAGGACCAACGGTTACATCAGACGGTCGAATTAACCCATATGAGTTTCACCCCTTTTACAATCTGTGCCGAATTTCTGCCAATGTGCTGCACAAAAAGATAGGGGCAATCTCTCTTTGTTTCAAGCCCGTCATGGACGTAGACAAAGAGCTGGTAACAGGTTGTTTCGCTGAGTTCGCTTGGCGAGGAAGAATTTTTGCTGTAGTTCATTCCATCTATCCGGAAGTAGTGATTCAGTGTCCGCATCGCAAACGGGGCTGCGGAAATGTAAAATCAAGCGATCTGCCGGAAAAACTCCAAGGATTTCTTCATGAAGAAATCTCCTTGGAACTAGAGAACCTCTGGCGCTATCTGAATGAACCTGTTCCATCAACGGATAACCCAAATCCTAATGCTGCTTTTTTCAAATTATGGTCAAGACTCCAAACACTCAAGTAGTGCGATAACTGGGCTTTACCTATAGCTTTTGATGTCTGAAGCCCCGCGCTCGTCATCCGACGAGCCGGGGCGATTTTTTTGATCATTTCATAAAAGTCTACTGAATTTCGATCGAAATTCAGTAGACTTTTGAGGTTACTGATGCTACTGATACTACTTGAGGAGCTGTAACATCTTTTCGAGTGGTTGAGTGTTTATAATATCTCCCTTAGTTGCCCACCCCCTGCGTGCCTGCGCGATGCCGTACTCAAGATACGCAATATGCTCTTTTGCGTGCGCGTCTGAATCAATTGCCATTTTGACTCCTGCATTGACGCATTTTCGGATATACTCGTCATTCAAATCAGTGCGATCCGGGAACGCATTAATTTCTAAAATCGTATTTGTCTTCTTTGCTTCTTTTATAATCTCATCCATATCGAGAGCATACGCTTCGCGTTTGCCAATGAGCCGTCCGGTGGGATGAAAGAGAATATCTACGTGAGGATTCCGCATAGCGCGTTTGATCCGCTCGGTTTGGTCTTTTGCGGGCATAGAAAAAAATGAATGCACTGATGCGCCGCAGATATCGAGTTTCGATAAAATCTCATCTGGCAAATCCATTGAGCCGTCTTTTAAGATATCGCATTCGCTGCCCTTCAAAACCTTAAATTTGCGATTTGCGCTTTGCAATTTGCTATTTACCCTGTCAATTTCTTTCCATTGCTGTACTATTTTTTTCTCGTCCAAGCCGCCAGTCATTGCAAGGCGCTTTGTGTGATCAGTAATCAAAATATACTTTAATCCCATATCCATTGCAGTTTTTGCCATAGCTTCAATCGAATCCTTGCCGTCAGTCCAGTTAGTTTGGATTTGCAAATCGCCCTGGAGGTCATCGTAGCCGATTAACTTTGGCAAGCCGTCGGGTTTACCCTGAGCTTGTCGAAGGGCTGCCTCGATTTCTCCGGTATTTTCTCGAAGTTCCGGTTCAATATAATCTAACCCCAATAGCTCATAAATCTTCTCTTCAGTCTCCGCATTAATTTGTTTCTTGCCGTGGAATAACCCATATTCGCTTAATTTATACCCTTTTTTAATCGCGAGTTCGCGGAGTGTAACATTATGCTCTTTGGATCCCGTAAAGTAATTAAGTCCTGCGCCGTAGGATTTTTGGGGCAGAACCCGCAAATCAATATTTAAGCCCATGCTTACTTTTACGCTTGATTTTGTTGCACCTTTTCCGAAAATTTCAATAACTTCGGGCATCTTCACAAAAAATTCCATAACCGGATCCGCATTGTCTGAAATAATTAAAATATCGATGTCGCCAATGGTCTCTTTCCTGCGGCGCACAGATCCGGCAATTACGATTTTTTTCACGTACTTTAAGGCGCCTAAGCGTTTTTCAATGGTTTGTATAAAGGGCATTGTATATCCCAAAATAGATCTGCCTCCTGATTTTCGTAAAAAGAGAATGCCGCGCAAGATTTTCTCTTCGCTTTTCTCGCCGAATCCTTCAAGACCTCGGATTTTTTTCGAGCGCGCAGCTTTTTCAAGCTCTTGTACATTTCGTACCCCGAGCTCCTTGTAGAGTTTTTTTATATTCTTGGGGCCAAGTCCTTCGATTGCGCTTAGCCCTGTTGCATCCACCGGAATTTTTTTCTTCAGCTTCTCGTATTCATCAATGGCGCCATTTTCTAAATACTCAACAATCTTTTCTCGGATGCCGCGGCCTACGCCCGGAATCTTTTCAAGGCCTTTCTCGCCATCTTTTTTATAAATACTCGAAACATCTTCGCCTAGTATCTCAATGCTTGAAGCAGCCCGTTCATACGCCTGGGGCTTAAACGGCACATCATCCATTTCGAGGTAGAGCCCGATTTCACGCAAGAGTTTTGCAATAGCTTGGTTTGTCATGGGGGTAGTCTTTGCGCTATATAAAAAATTGCGCTGCGGCTATTGAACAAAGAATAATGATAAACGCGGTGAGTTTTTTCCATTGAAATTTTTCTTTGAGAAATGCGAGTGATGCAAAATAGACGAACAGGGGATGGAGCAGGAAAAGAAGTGTGCTGTATACCACGCCGAAATACTGGTAGCTGAAGTACAAGAGAATCCACGCAAGGGCTGAGAGGGTATTGGTTATGACAAGCAGGGTAAAGGTTCTTGGGGATGTTTCCCTTACTTGTTTCACAAAAAACGGCCAGAGGAGCAGAGCAACAGCGCCGGTGCGCGCGAGCTCAAGGGAAATCGGGTGCCAAGAGACAAGCAAAACCTTTGCAATCGGCGCCATAAGCGGGGCAAAGGTGATGGACCAGAGAAGAAACAAGCGGCTCTTTTTTGCAATTTTAAGATGATGATTCTCCCAATGGGACCAGATGATGAGAAGGGTGGCGATAAGCGCTAATACTATAACATAGCCGTTTCGTTCATCAGCGAAAAAAAGGCTGGTGAGCACAATAACAGGAATGTTATGGACGAGGTCCAGCATCTGCATTTCTCCTAAGGAATCGGTTTTAAGGGCGCGGTAGAAAATCAGATTGTTGCCGATTGTAATTAAAACGGTAATCACAAAAAACAAGCCGGCGGTCCCGGTAAAGAGCGTGAAAGAGAAGGGAGGGCGAAATACGAGGAAGAGGATAAGCGTTACAAGAAAAATTAAGGGAAAGCTCGCGCCCGCGTACATTTGAAAAGTAACGCGGCGCATCCGCAAAATGACTTTATCAATAGTCGAAGAGCTTGCCTGGAGCAGTGCCGAGAGAAGAGGGATTAGGAACATGAGCTACGCAGTAATAATACGAATCTGCGAATATACACGAATGCCACGAATGATGTAGGCGCTATTTTTCAGGAATATTAGGTATTCGTGGATTCGTATGAGATTTGTAGATTCGTGTTATATCTCTTGGGTAAATTGAAATGCGCCGTTTCCGTCGACCGAAACCAGAATCCGGCTGCCCTTACGTATTTCATCCTTCAGAATTTTTTCCGCCAAAACGCTCCGCAATTTTTCCGCAATCACTTCGCGCATAGGCCGCGCGCCGAAGGACGGATCAAATCCTAACTCTGCGACGCGCGCTACCACCGACTCATCGAATGCTAATTCTGTATCGCTTGCGTCTCTCATAGTGCGCGCAAGGCCCTCAAGCTGAATACGAGCGATTGCCTCGGTGTCCCGAAGCGAGAGTGTTTTAAACATAATAATTTTCGAGAAGCGGTTCAGGAGTTCCGGGTGAAAAAAGTCAGTTAATTTCTTTTTAAGCTCGTGCTCGATAATGTCCATCGGGGTATGCGCATCAATATGGCTTTTTATGAAGCCGGAATGGGCGTTTGAAGTCGCAATAATCATCGTATTCGTAAAATCAATAGTCCTGCCAAGATTATCGGTCAGGCGCCCGTCGTCAAATACCTGGAGAAAAATGTTCAAAATATCCGGATGCGCTTTTTCGAACTCATCAAGCAAGAGCAAACTATAGGGCTTCTGAAGCACCGATTCAGTAAGGTTTCCTGCCATTTTGCCGTCCGAAGAGCCGATTAATCTCTGGATACTCGCCTTGTCTTGGTATTCAGACATATCAAAACGGATGATCATCTTCTCCGAGCCAAACTGGATATCCGCGAGGATTTTTGCAAGCTCTGTTTTGCCTACGCCGGTTGGCCCCACGAAAAGAAAAGTGGCAATAGGCGCCGCGCCTCGCGCAAGGCCGCTCCGATATTCCCGCAGGGCTTCGCTTACCGCATGCACCGCCTCTTCTTGGTCTATCAACCGTTCATGGATTGCATCTTCAAGATGTAAAAGTTTTTTAGCCTCGTTTTTTCCCGCCCGGTGAATGGGAATCGCGGAGCGCCGTTCTGCAACCGCGATAACATCATCTGCCCCTACGCGCGGTTCGCCTCGCTGATTGCAGTAATTAACCGCTTCCTTGAGTAAGTCTTCGGCAGAAGACGGCAAAGGCCTCTCACGAAAATACGTGCGGGCAATTTTTACCGCTTCCTTCACTGCGCTGAAGGTTATGGTTGTGGCATATAATTCTTCGAGCACGATGCTGTCATAGGTTAATAAGGTGATCGCATCGTTTTCGGTAATTTCCTGCATGCGTATTTCTTCAAAAGCAGAGGCAAATGCCGTTTGAGTTTCCACAAGCTCTTTATACTCTTTGGGATAGGTTGCGCCGACCGTAGGAAAGGCATCGCTTGTAAGAAACGGTATAAGAATGTCAGCGCCGGTTACGGCATGCTCGCCGGATGCTTTAAGAAGTACATGGATATCCGGAACGTAGAGAATTATATTCTGGGCGCGCATAATTTCGTCTGCGATTGTGGTGATGCGGCGGGAGATTTCGTCAGGTGCGGCGCCCGATACCAGGCGTCCTAAGGACAACGAAACAACTCGTTTATCAAAAAGCGCCTGGGGCGCCCGGTCTTTTATAATCTGGAAGGCAAGATGAGAAACAACGGATTCTTTGCCGATGCCCGGCTCACCGATTAAAAGCGCGTTTGGTTTCGAGGGCCGCGCCAGGACATCAATAAGATGGCCATATTCTTTTTCGTGGTTGATTAAGAGGCCGATTTCGCCGCGGCGCGCCATATCGGTCAAATCAACGCTGTAGGCATCGAGAAGCGGCGTGGGCCTCGCGGTCCAAGCGCGATTCATAAAGCGGTGCCGCATCGGAAAGAGATGCGATGCAAAACTGCCTATCGTGGCTGTCCGCTTTCGCAGGGCGCCTTTTTTCCTGTGGAAGCGCGCGAATATAAGAGCGTTTTCGAGATCTTTTGGATTCACAGAGAAAAATGCAAATAGTTTTTTGATCTGCATATCGCCGCTGTATGCCAGGGCGCCGAAGAGCGCGCGCCCTTCAATAAATCTTTCTTTGGCGCCTTGTGCTAAGGTAAATGCTTCTTTTGAAAGCGATTCAGCCCAAAGGAGTAATTCTTCCTTTCCTATTTTCTTTCCATTTTTCTTGCTCGCGCTCTCTTCGATGAGATTTTCTATTTTTTCCGCAAAGAGCGCGGGGTCAATATCAATTTTTGTAATTGCATTCACTATATCTTTTTCTTTTACAAGAACTCTTGCGAGCTGTAAGTAAAAATTGCTATTGAGAAGCAGTGAGGTGTCCAGCGCTTTTTCAAGATGATGAAGCGCTGCGGGCGTCATGAAGCGATTAAGGGCAATACTTTGCTCATCGCCCCTCAAAGTAAGAAGTGATTCCTCGGCTTCTCCGATATGGAGCAATCTATCGAGAAGAAAGAGCAGGAGCAAAAAGCCAGACCAGTGGAGCACAGGGATGTCAGAGAGAATAGAAGTTAGGGTTGCTGCTGCGGCAATCGTGTAGATGGAATAAATAAGAAGCCGCGTTACAAAGCGGGAGACCGCGCTCATGCGGAACCGAGGATTTGAAAGATACATTCCTTTCTGCGTTTTCTCAAGGTGAAACATACGTGATGGGCATTATAAGGCGCTCTGCAGTGCGTTATAGACGATATAGAGGGGTATCGCGAGCCAGATGAAATAGAGGATGGCGGCAATGACTATGACAATAACGTAAAGGAGGGTGCCGATGAGCAAGCGCAAGCCGCGAAATATAAAGCCCAAAAGGTAGCCAATGATATTCCGTTCTTGGTAGAGCGGCTCAAAAAGATTTGCGAGAGTAACTTTCCACGCAAGGGTGCGGTCAAGGGTCTCAAGAAGAGAGATAACAAAATGCGCGTATAGGCGGAAGCTATTATAGTACCAATGTTTGAAAAATTCGTAGATGCGGAAGATAAAACTATCCAGAAGATACGTAAAGAGATTCATAGTATAAATATAGTTTTGGTGCGCGTGCATGGGATCGAACCATGGACCTCGTAATTATCAGTTACGCGCTCTACCACTGAGCTACACGCGCATAATTTTAAGGAGGAAGAAGTAATCTTGCTTACGGCGTAATGCCCGCGTCTTTCAGTCCCTGCAAGTTGAATCGAACAATTTCTTGAGGCATCTCTGCGTTAGTTGCGACTGCCTTCTGTATAGTATCCAGGATAAATCTGATGGAAAAAAAGATAAGCAGCGCAACGCCGGACAAAAGCACAAGACTTAAGCCGATTCTTGCGAGATACGTTTTGTTCAGTTGTTGTAGCATTGTTTTTAGAGAGAGTAAATAGCGCCCCGCATTATCATGGTGAATCCGGCTTTTTGTCCTGGCTTTCGCGTCAGGTCGATTGTTGTGAACTTGATGGGATACTTTGATTTTTTGAGTTCAGCCAAAAAGAGCAAGAGGTTATCAAACTGTCCATCAGCGGAAAGAGAGAATGAAGTAATGATTAATGTGCCATTGGGATCCGGTTCCTGGGCGCCCAGAGAAGTGGTGATTACCACTTTATTCGTTGCGGCAAGCGCGCGGATATCAGGAACGAAATTAATCAGCTGGTCTTTTTGCGGCAGGGCTGTTTTTAGCGCCGAGGCATATACTGCGGCTTGGCTCGCGTCTTGCTTTAAGTTCGCAAGGGTCTGGGTGCTTTCTGACCAAAAATGTATTTGGTCCCGGGTTTGAAGGATGCCTTCCATTTGCTTTGTGATATGTTGAGTCAGAAAGAACAGGCCCAGTGAAAGAACCACTATGACGCCAGCGTATACGCCGGATTCAATTAACAAACGCCGCCGAAATTCCATACAATGTTGTATAGTTGGGATTTATAATATAATACTAAGGAATTAACGCGCGAAAGTCAAAAATGATTCAAACTATAGAAAAAAGCAGTGATCATTTCCCTTCATTACTAAAGGAGATTGCGGATCCGCCGAAACAATTGTATGTTGTGGGAGTACTGCCGGATGATAAAGTGGCAAAAGTCGCGATTGTGGGAACGCGTAAAGCAACCGCGCACGGGAAACTTTTGGCGCGGCGCGTCGCGGAAGAATTTGCCCGGCGCGGAATTGTTGTCGTAAGCGGTTTAGCAATGGGTATTGATACCGCAGCGCATGAAGGAGCGCTTCGAGGTGGCGGCAAAACGATTGCGGTTCTGCCTTGCGGGTTAGACGCCATCTATCCCCGGCAGAATGAACGCCTTGCGGAAGAGATAGGTAAGGCAGGCGGAGCGCTTATTTCGGAATATGCTCCGGGAACCGAAGCTTTCCAATACCGATTTTTGGAGCGGAATAGAATCGTAAGTGGCCTTTCTATTGCTACCATTATAATAGAAGCGCCGTCTGAATCCGGCGCGCTTGTAACAGCTCGCTTAGCCGGCGAACAAGGAAGGGAAGTGTTTGTTTTTCCCGGACCGCATGACCACCCGAACTATATTGGATCACATGCCTTGATCCGCGACGGGGCACGCCTTGTTGCGTCAGTCGGGCATATTTTTGAAGATTTGGGGCTTGTTATAAGCGTAGCTCCCGATGCGGCACAGGGCGCCTTGCACGATGTTTTTTCAGATAATGAACAAGGAAAATATATTTTCGAAATTATTAAAGGAGCCGGAGCGCCCATTCGCATTGACAAAATCATTGAACTCACTAAACTTGAACCCCGGGTAGTAAATCAAGCGCTCACCCTGCTGTCCCTGCATACTATGATTAAAGAAACGGAGAGAGGATACACCATATAAATTAAAAATTTAAAAATCAAAATGTAAAATTATCGTATTTATCTTCGATAAAATAAATTTTAACATTTTACATTGCCATTTTGCATTTTGATATTTACATTTTTAATTAACGCCTATGAATCTTGTCATCGTTGAGTCACCAACTAAGGCACGGACTATTTCTAAATTCCTGGGGAAAGGCTTTTTAGTCGAATCCTCGTTTGGGCACATCAGGGATCTGCCCAAGAGTAAACTTGGCATTGACCTCGAAAAAAACTTCGAGCCGCAATATATCATTCCCGTAAAATCAAAAAAACGGGTGAATTTTTTGAAAAAAGAAGCGCAAAAATCAGATGAAGTCATTTTAGCGGTTGACGAGGACAGGGAGGGTGAAGCAATTGCGTGGCATTTGGTAAAAGCCTTAGGACTCGAAGATGCAGAAGCAGGTAGGGTGAAACGCATTGTGTTCCATGAAATTACGGAGTCAGCAATCAACGAGGCCTTAAAGTCGCCGCGCGCTATTAATACGCATTTAGTGAATGCCCAGCAAGCGCGGCGGATTCTCGATCGCCTGGTGGGCTATAAACTCTCGCCGTTTCTGTGGGAGAAAGTAATGCGGCGGCTTTCTGCCGGACGCGTGCAGTCTGTTGCGCTCCGTTTGATCGCCGAACGCGAAGAAGAAATAAAAAGTTTCAAGCCGGACGAGTATTGGACAATCGTCGCTTTATTAAACAAGATAAAAGATAAAAGACAAAAAATAAAAAATCTTGAAGCAACTGTACATAAAATAAACGGGAAGATAATCCAAAAACTCGGCATACAAACTAAAGAAGAAGCGGACGCCATTGTCGCTGATCTTAAAGACTCCGCATGCAGTGTTTTACAAGTTGACGCAAAAAAGATGAAGCGCAATCCGTTGCCGCCCTTTACCACAAGCACCTTACAGCAGGAAGCCTCAAAGCGTTTGCGTTTATCCGCAAAGCAGACTATGCGCTTGGCGCAAATGATTTACGAAAATGGTTTTATCACATATATGAGAACCGATTCTGTAAATCTTTCTATGGAGTCAGTCACCGCGGCAAAGAAATGGCTTCTTAGCGCGCTTGGGCCGGAGTATGCAGTGCAGGCGCCCCGTTTTTTTAAAACCAAATCAAGATTGGCACAGGAAGCGCACGAAGCTATTCGGCCCACGAATCCAGGCCTTACACCCGAAGAATTTAAGCATCAATTTAAAGAAGGAGTGCGCCTCTATGAGCTTATCTGGCAGCGATTTATGGCATCACAAATGCCCCAGGCGATTTTCGATTCCACCTCAATTGAGATTGAAGCGAAATCGGGAGCGGCTCACAAAACGTATGGACTAAGGGCATCGGGCAGTACCCTGCGCTTTGACGGATTTTTAAAAATTTGGCCAACGCAATTTGAGGAGAAAGAGCTGCCGGATGTGAAGGCAGGCGAAGAATTAAACGTAACGGCCGTTGTGCCTTCCCAGCATTTTACCGAGCCGCCGCCACGCTACAATGAAGCAAGCCTTATTAAGATTTTGGAAGAATACGGCATCGGCAGGCCATCCACGTATGCGCCTATTATCTCGGTGATTCAGGAGCGTAATTATGTGACAAAAAATGATGACCGGCGCTTTGTGCCGACAGAAATCGGTTTTGCGGTAAACAAAATTTTAGTCGAGCATTTTCCGAAAATTGTGGATATTCAGTTTACCGCAAAAATGGAGGAAGAGCTCGATCTGGTTGCCGCAGGAAAAGCAGTATGGCAAAAAGTGATCCAGGAATTCTACGAGCCGTTTGCAAAAAATCTTGAAATAAAATACGGAGAAGTGGAAAAGCAGAAGCCCATCTTTGAGGAAACAAATGAGGTGTGTGAAAAGTGCGGGAAGCCCATGATCATAAAATACGGCAGATTCGGAAAATTTTTGGCGTGCTCCGGGTTTCCGGAATGCAAAAATACAAAAACCATCCGGGTTGCGGTGCAGGACGCGAATGGGAACGAGATGAAATGTTCAAAGTGCAGCGAGGGATTTGTCGTGCGGCGCAGAACAAAACGCGGCAGATTCTTCTACGGCTGCTCAAGGTATCCTGCGTGCGACTTTGCAAGCTGGACCAATCCGGCATTAGAAAAAGCCACTAGTGAAGAGCCGATAGTAAAGAGTAAAGAGTAAAGAGTAAAGAGTACAGAATACAGGATGTACAGAGTAATGTGGTACTCGATACTAGGTACTCTGTACTCTGTACTAATTCCTATGGAACGAGTCAACATTCTTCTTAATGAATTTAAAAAACGGGTTCAAAAACCAAGCGAATCCGACTTGAAGACGCTCTATTTTATACGGCGCGCATTTCGTTCGCATGACACTCTTGATCCTAAAATCATTGATGCGATACAACGCGCATTTGCGCTGTCGAAAAATGCCCATAGCGCGCAAAAACGTCACTCCGGCGAGCCGTATTTCAATCATAGCTACGAAACCGCTCTGAAGCTTATCGAATGGCGGCTTGACGCGCCAACGATTATCGCTGGGCTCCTGCATGATGTTGCGGAGGATACCCCCATATCTCTTGAAGAAATCAAAAAGCAGTTTGGCGAGGAGGTCGCGTTTTTAGTTGAGGGGGTTACGAAGCTTGGCCACGTGAAATACCGGGGGCAAGAAGCGCAAGCGGAAAATTTGCGGAAAATGATTCTGGCGCTAAGTAAAGATTTACGTGTGGTGCTTATTAAGCTTGCGGACCGTTTGCATAATATGAAAACCCTTGGTGCGGTGCCGCCGCAAAAGCAAAAACGGATTGCTCTTGAAACCTATGAAATTTATGCGCCCCTCGCGTACCGCCTGGGTATGCAGGATTTGGCAGGAGAGCTTGAAGACTTGGCATTCCCGTATCTCTATCCCAAAGAGTATCAGTGGCTGTTTCATGAAATGAAAGATAAGTATGAAGAGCGGGAAAAGTATTTGAAAAAGGTAGAGCCGACACTTATACAAGCGCTTGAAGAAAATAAAGTTAAAATCATAAAAGTTGACTATCGGGCGAAGCGGTATTCGAGCTTATGGCGGAAGCTCAAGCGGTATGATATGACCCTGGATCAAATTTATGATCTGGTCGCGATGCGGCTTATTGTAAAAACCATAGAAGATTGTTACGCGACCCTTGGTATCATCCATAAGCTCTGGCCGCCTCTTCCGGGCAGGATCAAGGATTACATCGCGCTTCCCAAGCCCAACGGGTATCAAAGTTTGCACACAACGGTTTTCTGCATAGATAATAAACCAACGGAATTCCAGATACGGACAGAGAAAATGCACGAAGAAGCTGAAAACGGCATTGCGGCGCATTGGGTCTATGAGCAGGGTAAGGGGGAGGCAGGGTACCTGGATAAGCGCCCGACATTTGCTCCTAAAAAAGAGCTTGTGTGGGTGAGCCAGCTGCGCGAGTGGCAAAAAGAATTTCCGGATGCCGAAGAATTTCTTGATTCGCTTAAGATCGATTTTTTCCGCGACCGCATTTTTGTGATTACGCCGAAAGGCAAGGTTATTGATCTGCCTGCCGGCGCGACACCTGTTGATTTTGCCTATCAGATCCATAGTGACGTGGGTGATAACTGCGCGGGAGCTCGCGTGAATGGACGCATCGCGCCCCTGGATTTTGAGCTGCAGTCAGGGGATGTGGTGGAAATTTTAACGCAAAAGAGCAAAAAACCATCAGAGTCGTGGCTTCGGTCAGTAAAAACTGAAACAGCAAAGAAAAGAATCAGGTCAATAATTCGCGAAAAACGCATTATAGGATCAAAGTAGCGGATTCTCTTCTGCTTGCGAGACGATTTTCTTTATGATGCCGCCAATCTCTTCAGGAGAAAAAAAGTCAATGATGATTTTGCCTCCGGCATCGTTTTTCTGAATCGTGACTTTTGCGCCAAGGGCTTTGGAGAGCTCTTCCTGAAGAATTTTCAGTTCCGGATCAACGCCCCGTTCGGATGAGGCTGGCTTTTGCTCTTTGTTTTGCACGGTTCGTACCCGCGAGCGAAGTTCCCGCACGCTCAAATGGTTCTTGAGTAACTCATGAAAAACCGCCTGCTGCTCTTTGGGATTCTCGATGGTTAAAATAAGCCGCGCCTGGCTTTCGTTAATCTGATTTTTCATTAAAGCATCCTGGATTTCGGTAGGCAGGCTTAAAAGCCGCATGGTGTTTGAAATAGTTTCTCGGCTTTTGCCAAGCCTGCTCCCGATTTCTCGCTGGGTCAGATTAAATTCATCCTGAAGCTTTGCGTATGCGCGCGCGGTTTCAATAGGATTCAAGTTTTCCCGTTGGAGATTTTCAACAACCGCAAGCTCCAGATGTTCCTTGTGGGAATTAACTTGTTTTACGATCGCCGGCACCCGTTCCCAGCCGAGCATTTGCACTGCGCGCAATCTCCGCTCACCGGCAATTAATTGATAGTGGACGTCTGTGCCGAAGTCTGTATCTTCCTCAACTTTTGAGACAACTAAGGGCTGGATGATGCCGAATTCGCGGATTGACGCAGCCAGGTCTTTAAGTAGGGCCTCATCAAAATCTTTTCTCGGCTGGTGCGGGTTCGGCTTGATTTTGTTAATTTCGATTTGGAAGATGGACTCGCTGCCACTCCTTCCAATTTTTTTGCTCCGAGGAATCATTGAGGCGGATGTCTCGGAGCTCCGACGAGCTTGGTTTCCGACAACGTCGGAATCGTCGGAGCGAGAGTCAAGATCTTCCCGACTCGCTGGAAGTCGGGAAAGATCGGTCCGACGAGATGATTCATCGGAGCCCTTACCCAAATCATCCCCGGGTTGTGGGCTGTTTTGGGTGTTTTTTTTCGGAATAAGCGATTCTAAGCCGCGGCCGAGCATAGTAATAAGTAGTTAGTAGTTAGTACAGAGTACAGAGTAGTGAGTACGAAGTTATTCAAAAATTGGTTCATCGTCGTGTGCTCTTAATTTCTCGCTCTGCAGTTTGAATTCATTAAGCTCTTCTTGGTAAATGATTTCCCGTGCCAGACGTTCGTATGCCAAGGCGCCGGGTGAGCCGGGATCGTAAAGAATCACCGGCTTCCCAAAGCTCGGGGCTTCTGCCAAGGCAATTGCCCGGGGGATCATAGTTTCATACACATAGTGCGGAAAATGCCGCCGCACTTCCCGTTCGATCTCTCGTGATAACTTCTCTCTTTTATCATACATAGTTATGAGGCCGCCCGCAATTTTTAATGTGCCTCCCGGGAGATCAAAATTGCCGTTTATCAGATTAATGGTTTCAAGTAATTGACCCAATCCTTCAAGGCTATAGTATTCAGCTTGGATAGGAATTAAGACTTCTTCTGAGGCGATGAGGCCGTTTATGGTAAGCAAGCTCAAGCTTGGCGGCAGGTCGATAATAATATAGTCATAATTGGGCCGAATGTCATTTACAAACCTGCGCAGATAATATTCCCGTTCCGGCATATTCACGAGCTCAACCAAGGCGCCAGCCAAGTGCTCGTTTGAGGGAATTATATGCAAATCCAAAACCGGTATTTTTTTAATTAAATCCGTATGCGTTGCGTAGCCCAGGATGCCGTGGTAGATGCTATCCGTAATTTCTCGTGGATTGATGCCGAGGCCTGATGCCGCGTTCGCCTGCGGATCAAAATCAATCAAGAGCGTTTTTTTGCCAAGCGCAGCCAAATACGCCGCAACATTCATTGCGGTTGTTGTTTTTCCAACTCCTCCTTTGGCGTTGCAGATAGAGATAACGCGGGTCATAAATAAGCCACTAGCGACTCAGTCACTAGATACTATTCACTTTAACGCAAAAGTGTGGCATTATCAATTGGAAAAAACGGGCGAGTGGCGGAATTGGTTTACGCGTACGACTCAAAATCGTATGGGAGAAATCCCATGAGGGTTCGAGTCCCTCCTCGCCCACAATTATTGACTTTTCCTCCGACTTGCATTACTATAGTAGTTTATAGCACCTGTGGCAGCTAAGGTGGTTGCCACGCAAACCGCGAACCCATGAGGTTCGCAAGAAAAGGAGGATCGCCCATGAAGCGATGTAGGGCATGGCCGTTTGTGTTCCTGATCAGCGCTCTGCTGATCGGCCTGGCCGTGATAATCGCTGGACCCCCCACGGCACAGGCCACCGCCACGGACCTCGTGGTCTTCGCATGGATCGATTCCGCAGACGCTCCCAGCGCGGGACTCGTTGCGTCAACCGGCCAGACCACGGAGATTCGGGTTTTCGAAACGGATTCCATGTACGGATTGAATTCGCAAAACACTACTTCTACTTCTGTGCCCGGCGCCCCGCGCGCTACTTCGATCGTGTTGATGCGCGATGCGGGGTACTACCGAATGATCACCGACGCCTACGTATATATGGATGAAGCCACGGTCGACGCGAGACCCGGGTTCCCCGGCTCAATGCGCGCCGTTCTTCGCGCCTGATCGCCTGACCCACTCCTCTGTTGTCCTTCGGCCACATGGGGCCACCACCGGCCGGCTTGCTACCGCTTCGCAAGCCGGCCCATTTTTTTACTTTTGCTTCAAAAAGAGTTATAGTATTTACAGCACCCCTTGCGCAGTAAACAACTAACAAGGAGGAGCGTATAGAAGCAAAAAAGTGCTAACCTGCTTCAAATCCTTCCTGCCGGCAGTGTGCCCTTTGTTGCGCGACGCTGCCCCCAAAACGGCTCACCCTGATGTGGGCCGTCCTTTTTTATTTTTGCCTGCAATTATTGTATACTACGAGTGGTACATTCCTTTTTTTCATACAAAACCTCTCTCAAAAAAGGAGTCGGGCAATGGACACACAAAAGAATCAACGGCATTGGTTGGCGTTCGGGTGCGGGAAGGAAAATTGCTCAAGGAGTTTCCACTGTCTTCTTTCTTTCGACTGGGGATGGCGGCGTCCGTGCGAATCTGTCATGGAGGAGGAACCCGCTTTAGAGGGGGCAGTATCAGCTTCGCCATCGTATTCGGATATCGCTACGGAATGCGTTCCCCAAACCCGCGCCGCTTAATCAAGACAAGCGACGCGGGGATTTTTTGTGTCGGAGGGGAGAGTTGAACTCCCACGGGTTTTACCCCACTAGCTCCTAAAGCTAGCGCGTCTGCCAGTTTCGCCACTCCGACGCAGATTAGTGCTACATCCGCGCTATTATCCGTATCACCATACTACTACTCACCATTTCCAAAATCAATTTGAGGAATTTAAAATCTGATCATCTCATCTCGAGCGCTTCAGTTAACTGAAGCGGTAGAATAATAGAGCTATAGATGCTTTTCTAGGGAGGGAGGGAAGATTGTGATATGCCAACTATGGATATAAGAAGTCGATGCGCGCTTCTATTTGATACCCAGCTTTTTCTTGAAACCCCTTTTTACAAAGCTAATAGTAGCTGGCGCGACATCGATGGCTCGGCCGATTTCTCTATAGCTCATTCCTGTTTTAAGCAAGTAAAGAATGGCGAGCCGTTTTTCCAATTGTATTTTTTCGGTCGGCGCAAAGAATTGTCCGAGCAGATGCTTTAATTCCTCATCTGATTTTGCAGCTAGTACTTCTTTTTTAAATAATGCCCAGCTGCCTTTTACTATCCTGTCATGGAGATATTTTTTATTTACATTCACCATACCCTAACGATACCATAGCGCTTCAGTTAACTGAAGCGCCTGGAGGGTGGCGAAAGAATGGAAAATAGTAATAGATATAGTAATAGGAACAGGAAAGGGAAAGGGAAATAATGCCTTTATGACTCTCCCGAAGATAAAAAGTTGACATTTTGGGCGATTTGTGCTAGGCTGGGGGCAGTCCGAGAATGGGTAGAAGTTAGGTACTTTCAGCTTATTTCTCGGTTGTACCTTGAAACCTCGAAGCAAATCTATGCGAAACAAAACGCGAATCTTCGCAAATTTTCGCGTTGATATTCGCACTATTTAGCTTCCTGAATACTGAACAACAAATCGTCCCGATTTGAA
>CAYIFL010000004.1:0-18800 GCA_964362685.1 uncultured Candidatus Saccharibacteria bacterium | reverse complement strand
CTGCACACCAAGTGGTAGTTCCTTATATTTGTGTTTAGGTGAAATCCTAACTAAAGAGCACAAGCCTTCTCCGTGGCCCGGTATTCCTCCAAGATTAACAGAGTTTCATCAATGCTCTAATGGTTTTCTTGGATATGCTGAGTTAGTAGGAATTGAACTTGATTCACCAATAAAACAGGAGTAGGGCAATGAAGAAGATTATGCGTTTCCTGGTTAGCGTGATTCGGTCACTCATGGTTTTCAATTCCTTCCGGACGCCGCAAACGCGCCCGGGCTGGAAGCGACGCCTCGTCGCATTTACCGGCGAGACCATCGTGATGCCCGAGAAACCGATCAAACGCAAACTCGCGCGCTAGGGGAGGAATGAAACTATGGACCTCAAGATCTCTAGTTCTGGAGACTACGGGAGCTTTAGCTGGGAACCACCAGAAGAAGCAAAAGAGGTTATGCTGGCGACTCGAGAACTTGCGGGTTCAGGGCACGTTGCCGCATTGGTGCAGAGTCAAGAGCAGGCGATTGGCTCTTTCCTCGCCGTTATGACTACCCTCTGGCTTGCGAGAACAGATTGTGGAAAAATTGCCTTCCTTGTCGATCGTCACCTCCAAGAGATTCGCACGGAGATACTAGCGATTCTTAAAACGAGGGTTAATAGGCGATCGAATTGAAATAAGCTCTTGTTCTGATCTTTTCGGTCATCGCCGCACCTTCCATCACAGCCGTCACACACTCGTGACGGCTGTATTTATATCCCTGAATGCAAAATTTAAAAATCAAAGTTCAAAATGACAATTTAAAATCTAAAAGATAAACGATGCATTTTATAATTTTGAATTGTAATTTTGATTTTTGCATTTTGATTTTTGAACTTTTATAGGTATCCAGCTTGGCGAAGCCAGTAGTCATTCTCCCAATCCCAAAACAAAAACCCCGACCCCCGCTTAAGACACCTCTGGTTTCTTACCGTCCCGACAAGTCGGGACTATCTTCCTCCACGGGGTTTTTGTCGCAATTTTCCTGCCGCTAGTTCATAGATATCCAGCTTGCTTGAGCCAATATTCGTTTTCCCACTGCCATAATTGCTTGGCGCCTAGAAATGCTTTATAGTCCTCGACCCAATAGGGGAATTCTTTAAGTTCGATCTCTCCTCGTTTTTCCGACCACTCGTGCTCACAGTTTTTTGCTTTAGCGGGCGTAGATCCGTTTAGCCACGGAAGCTTGATTTTTTCCCTGCCGCCTTTTTCCCGGAGTATAGCATTGCACTTCAAGCATTTTTTATTCTGATCAATCCGCAAGATCCAGCGCGTTTGCAGATTCTTAAAATCTTTTTGGAGCGCTGCCATATACGCGCTGGTCTGCAGATTATAATCCCGATAAATTGCCTGTGAGGTTTTAATATCAAGCACGCCAAACTTGCCGTCAATTAAGGCCAGGGCATCCATCGTGCCTGCGTAGCGATCGTCGAAATTCACAATTTGTTTTTCAACAAAGTCCGGATCAACTTGTATGCTCCGATCTTCAAAAAACTTTAAAAAAGCATTGACTGCCGGGCGTACTGATTCCTCAATCGGATCTTTTTTACCAGTGAGTATGCCCTCGATGGTTTCATGAATAAGCGTGCCCTCGCTCGCGGATTGTTTCTTTACTGCTTCGCCTGCGGCAAAATTATTCATCTCCGCGTAAAATTTATAGAGCGCGGGCTTTGCTTTTATGTCAACGATTTTCGTAACGCGCGGATACCAAATGCCGTCGATATCATAACCGGACATTCCTTTAAAGTGTTCGAGGTTGCTATAGTACATAGAACATGGAGCATGGAACATGAAACAGCACATACCGATAGTCTGCTCCAGGTTTCATGTTTTAGGTTTCATGATTCTATCAGAGAATCCGTTAATCGGTAAATATCTCCGGCGCCCATCATTACTATAATCGCGGACTCACGCAGACTTAACGCAGACTTACGCGGAAGACTTTGTATAACTTCTATGATTTTTTTCTTTAGATCTTTTTTGGGGGAGGGGAGATAGGTAACTGAAGTTAATTTAGAATTTAGAATTCTGCCTGCCCGCTTGGACTTCGTCCATGCGAAGTCAGGCGGGAATTTAGAATTAAGCTTTGCTTGTATGGCCTTAGCAAGCTTTTCCGAACTTATATTGTGCGTCACTTTGTCGCGGCCGGATACTTTGTAGATTGGCAAAAGAACTAAGGCATCAGCAGCCCAAAACGCCTCTGTAAACGCCTTAAAAAGCAAGGCCAGTCTCTTTGCTTGATGTGGCTCAAAAACGCATATAACCCTAGATTTTGGCCATTTTTGGGCTATCCCAGCCAGGGTAGCTCGTATCTCTGTCGGATGATGAGCATAGTCATCATATACCTTAATTCTAAATTCTAAATTCTTAATTCTTAATTGACCCTTGTATTCCATCCTGCGCCACGCGCCTTTGTATTGTTTTAATGCTTTGATGATAGTTTGATCTTTTACGCCAAGCGCGCGCGCAAGGGTATACGCCGCAAGCGCGTTTGAAGCATTGTGGGCGCCGGGAATCTGCAGTGATGAAGATACGCGCCGATATAAACGCGGATCTACGCGGATACCATACCAGAGCACCTGGATATTTTTTTCTTTGGCGATTTTTTGTATTTTTACTTTTAAGCTAAAAAGGTTCGTGTCATCTTTATTAACCACCAAAATACCGCCGCGTTTTATATTTGAAATAAAGGTGAGGAATGTTTTTTTTTCATTGTTGATATTTTTATAAAAATCCAAATGCTCCCTATCGATATTGGTTATGATTGCGCATGTAGGGGAATAATGTAAAAACGCGGCATTGTGCTCGTCTGCTTCAAGCACGAGATAGTTGCTTTTGCCATTTCTAAAATTACTATTTCTAAATTCTTTCAGTTTTGTGCCAATCACAACCGTTGGGTCAAAGCCAGCCCGGGTTAAAACCATTGAAAGCAATGCGGTGGTTGTGCTTTTGCCATGGCTGCCGGAGATCGTAAGAGTTTTATACTCTCTCGTAAGCGTGCCAAGAGCTTCGGCGTATACTTTTGTGGGAATATGAAGAGCATGCGCGCGCTTGAGCTCTGGATTTTGAACCGGGATAGCTGAAGTACGGATAACCAAACGCGTACCGCCTGGAATATGATTTGCTTTGTGGCCGGTAAAAACACGTATGCCGTCTTTTTTCAATTCTTTTGTTATCGAAGATGTCTCGAGGTCAGATCCGCTTACGGAATGTCCGTGAGCTTTAAACCAGCGGGCGAGCGCGCTCATGCCAATACCGCCGATGCCGATAAAGTGTACGTTATACATTGAAAGGGAGGATGGGTTCATCCTTTATAATCTGTCGCACAAGATTGTTTTTGCGTCATTTACGTACTAACCATTTCCATGGTCTCTTATCGGTATTTTTTCTATATTTTGCCATCTCTTCATGTATGGCAAGTAATCTCTTTAGATCTCCCGGGTTCCAATTAGTTTTTTGAAATCCATCCTTGCCGGGTTCTGAATTAATTTTCTTACGCTGATTTCTTTGAAATATTTCTACGGCTTCTTTCCAAAGCATGAAATCGTACTTTTTCTTAGCTCTCAATTGATATTTGCTAAAAAAAGGCACAATTATATTGGAAAGCTCACTTATATTGTTCACTGCATATCGAGCGTCACCTCTTTTGCTCATACTAATTTTTCCGCAACCTAAGGTCTTTTTAATCGCATGTAATATATCAATGTCATCGCCTCTGAGTAATATGGCGAATTCGACATCCCAATAGAAATATACCGGCTTGTTTTTTCTGTTTAGTTTAATTTCTCTTCGGTATTTTAAAGCAAAGCAACCCTCGCCATCTACAAAACCAGAAATATAATGTGGTGGGAGTAAGGACATTTTTCTATTATACCAGCGTCGTACAATGATGCAAGTAGACTTATCCACTTACGGCAAATAGTTCAACGGATTCAAATCGCCTCCGAAGGGCATTATCGGACCGCAGGATTTGCTCGGGCCGATACTGAAGGTCGGGCTTGAGTAGACGCCGAAGTGGAGATGCGGCCCGGTTGCATATCCGGTTTTCCCTACGTACCCGATGAGCTGCCCGCGTGTGACCGTATCTCCTGTGCGCATAATTTGTAGCGAAAGATGAGCGTAGAGAGATGTAAGGTTTAATCCCGGATGCTTGATGGCAATAAATTTCCCGTAGGCGCCCCGATAGCAATAGAGATCCTGGTTTGCTGAGGCAAGTACGATGCCTGCTTCTGCCGCATACACCGGAGCGCCGATAGGCGCTGCGATATCAACGCCATTATGCCATTTGCCGCGGTAGCCGAACTTTGCAAAACTTGTTGCGCCATAATCCTGGGACATAATGCCTATAGCCGGCATAGACAAAAGTCCGGGACGGGTTCCGGGCACAAGCGAGGGATTAATTTTTAAGCGCAATTGTTCATCGAGTTTCTCTATTTCAGCAGCGATGTCCTGTTGGCGTTTCTCTAATTGGCTGATTTGTGTCTGATAGAGTTGTTCTTTCTCTTTTGTCTGGCCTAAGAGTTGCTGCCGTGACTGGACGGTATCGGCTAATATGAGTTTTTGGTTTTTTAAATTCTGATTTTGTTCCGAGACTTGCTCCTTTTTATCGGTTTTATTCGATACCTGATTTGAAAGATCATGCTTAACGTTTTTTAAGGTAGTGATTTCGAGAGATAACCCGCGATTCAAATCCGCAAGGCTTTGCGCCTCGAATACGCTGTCAGAAAGATTCTTATTCTTCAAAAAAATGATAAGAGGTGATTCCCCTTCTTTTTCCTGAATTTGCTGGATGATTTGAGTTGCAGATTGTTGTCCTTGCGTTATCCGGCTTTCCGTATCATCTATGGTGTATCCCAACGCTTCTACTTCTAAATTTAATTTATCAACCGTGGCTTGCGCCTGGGCGATATTCAGGGATACTTGTTTTATATTGTAATTGATCGTATTAATTTCTTTCTGAAGGCTTTTACTCTGGCCCTGGGTTTGTTGCAGATTAGTCTGATTCTCTTTTATTTGATTTGCGATACCTTGCAGTTCTTTTGCTTTCGCGTTTATCGCGTCCTGAAGCCCTTGCGGCGTGCTTTGAGTTGAGGTAGCAGTTTGTCCGGCCGCGTTATAGAAATAAAGCGCGAGCGTAACAAAAAAGATGAGCTGTAGCACAACTAAAAAGATACCGAGTTTTTTCAAAGCGCGTACTATCATGTTATGTGGCCAGTTTATCAATCGCGATTTTAATTCTTTGTAGTGTTTCTTCTTTCCCTAAAACATCCATAATTTCAAATGGCCCCGGCGAGGCCTCTTTCCCCGAGAGCGCAACGCGCAAGGGCCATAGGAGCTCTCCCCTGCCCCACACCTCGGCGAGCGGCATAATAACTTTTTCGAGATTTTCCTTTGTAAAATCAACGCCAAATATTTTTGTAATTTCTTCTTCAAGCAACTTTATATTTGCCTTTATCTTATCGGTATTTCCTATAGGCATCGTATCCTTAAGCACCGGGCGAGGCCAAAATAATAACTCTTTTTCATAGTGCGGTAATGCAAAGAAAAAGTCAGCGAGATTTTTAAAATCAGTCAAAACACGCAGGCGTTCCTGTTCAAGTTGAACTGCCTTTTTAAGCAGAAGGTTATCTTTTTGCCACGACCTTGGGATAAAAAGTGAAAGATAGCCCATAAGTTCATCGACGCTCATATGCTTTATATACTGGGCATTCATCCATGCAAGTTTTTCGATATTGAAAACAGCGCCGGCTTTTTGCACGCGTTTTAAGTCGAATTCCTTTATGAGTTCCTCGCGGTTCAAAATTTCCGTGTCGTCCTTCGGATGCCATCCCAAGAGCGCTAAGAAATTCACGAGCGCTTCAGGAAGATATCCTTGTTCTTTATAGTCCGCGATTGAGGTTTCAATATGGCGTTTCGAAAGCTTGCTGCGGTCCGGCGCTAATAGCAAAGGAAGGTGGGCGTACTGAACATCATTTAGCTTGAGCGCCTTTTGCATGCAGATTTGCTTAGGCGTATTTGATATGTGGTCTTCGCCCCGTATTACATGCGTAATCTGCATCAGATGGTCATCAATGGTAACTGCAAAATTATAGAGCGGCTCGCGTATGCTTTTTGCAATCACAACGTCTCCCAGCAAAGATCCGTCAAATTTCACTTTGCCGCGGATCATATCCGTAAATTCAATTTTTACTTCTGGAATTTTGAATCGGATGACTGCTGATTCGCCCTTCTGGATCCGTTTTTCTGCCTCGTCTCTCTGCATTGACCGGCATCTCCCGCTGTACTTGGGCGGTATGCCTTGAGCAAGCATTGCCTGGCGATCGAGCTCCAGCTCTTCTTTTGCGCAAAAGCAATAATAAGCGCTCCCCTGCTCTAAAAGTTGGCGTAAGTATTTTTCGTAAAGATCGAGCCGTTCAGATTGGCGATAGGGACCATAGGTACCGCCTTGTTCCGGCCCCTCGTCAGGATCTAAGCCAAGCCAGTGGAGGGTTTCAATAATTCCTCCTCTTCCGGTTTCAAATTCTATTCTTGATCTCTCTTTGTCAGTATCTTCTACGCGTAAGACAAAGGTGCCGTTCATATGGCGCGCAAAAAGCCAGTTAAAAAGCGCAGTTCTTGCGTTTCCAAGGGTCACGAGCCCCGTAGGAGATGGCGCAAAGCGAACTCGAATGGTTTTGTGGGCTGTTTTCTGGCTCATTTCTCAAGTCTATCAGAAAAAATGAGCTTTGTGAACCTCGATGCTGCACTACAATAGCATGCAGTATCGGGGTGAATCCATATAGATTGCATACTCGTACGTTTTCTAGTAGAGTAAGGGTTAGTGCAAACCTTGTACAACTTAAGAAGGAAGGAGGTGATTGAAATGCTTTTCGCCTTCGCTGCAATATCGGTTTTGGCCGTACTCGTGGGATGGAAAATCTGCCCTGAGACTCCCGACGAAACAAAAGCGATAAGGGGCACGGTTCTCTTCGGAGGAGGGTTGCTGGGCATTGCAGTGACCGCCCTCAGTCTAGTGGGAATCTTATAACTACTCTCGGAGAAAGGAGCGTGTTGTGCCGCGATCGTGTATTGCTTACAGGCGCCGGATATCGCGATATATCCTGCGCCTGATTTTTTTATTGCAGTTCGCGCGAATTCTCACCCGAAGAGTTACCTAATTTATCAACTTCAGAATCTCTTCAGCGATTAATTTCGCCGCATCGGGTTTTGAGAATTTTTTTGCCGCAACGGACATTGCTTCTTTTCGTACCGGGTCAGAGGTAATTTTTTTAAGCTCATGTATCAGAATATTCGGCGTGAGGTTTTCTGCTTCAACGACAATTGCTGCCCCGGCTTTTTCGTAGGCGTATGCATTCTTTGGCTGGTCTGCCGCTTCAGGCAACGGAATCAAAATCGACGGCTTGCCAAACGCCGCGATTTCAAAAATACTTCCGCTTCCGGCACGGGACACAATAACCTCAGCTGCGGCATACGCGGTTTTTATATTGTCATCGAAATACGGGGCAATTTTGTAATTTTGCTTTTCTTCCGCGGAAAATTCGCGTCCGGCGATTTCCAGCTCTGTTCTGACTGCTTCAAAATTATGCTTGCCGGTCTGGTGCAATATCTGAAAATCATGCAGGAGTTCCTTTGCGGTATCCAAAATAAAATCATTGACGCGCGTTGCGCCTTGCGAACCGTTTATGAATAAGATAAGCGGTTTTGAACTGCTGAATCCCATGATTGTTTTTGCGGTTTCGGTATCCGGTATATCCTTGAGGAGCTCAGGGCGGATCGGATTTCCGGTCAAGGCAAGACTACCGAAGAGATAGTCCCCTGCTCCCTCGAATGAAATGGCAACTCGTTCCGCGAATTTCGACGAAATTTGACTGGTAATGCCCGGTACCGCATCTGAATCGTGGATCATAACCGGAATCCGGTAGAACCGGGCCGCAAGCACAATCGCCAAGGCACCCGGCCCGCCTTTTGAGAAAATGACATCCGGCATAAAGAAAAAAATCTTTATAAGCGATTGTATAAAGCTGATGAAAAACTTCGGTACATCCAGGAGATTGCGCGGATCAAGATAGCGCCGCAGTTTCGCATTCAGTATTTTGGAAACGCGGATGTTTTGAGCTTCAAGAATACCCTCAAAATCTCCGGGTACGCCAAAATAGCGAAGCTCGAGCTCTCTGTTTCTCTCCGCGGAGATTCTCCGCAGTTCTTCGGCAACCGCAATAAGCGGATAGATATGCCCGCCTGTTCCGCCGCCGGTTAGTAGGATTCGTAATTTCATAATTTACGCAGTGTATCTTGAAATATTAACAATCACGCCTGCCATAGTCAAAGAAACAGCAAGACTTGTGCCTCCATAGCTTATAAACGGCAGTGGCACGCCGGTTACAGGCCCAACGCCAGAGAGCGCCCCGATATGAATAAAGGTCTGTATGGCGAATTCGAAAATAAAACCAAGCGCAACAAGTTTTGCAAACTGATCGCGTGAATTTTTTGCGATTATAAAACCGCGGATAAAAAAAGATACAAACAGCAAAATAAGCGCCACGGCGCCTACAAAACCAAGCTCCTCGGCAATGACGGCAAAAATTGAATCACCAATAGGTTCAGGCAGATACTTGAACTTTGTTGTTGATTTGCCAAAACCAACGCCAGTCCAACCGCCGTTTCCTATCGCAGTCATTGCCTGGTTTAGGTGATAGTTGTCTCCTGTTTCTGCAGTTTGCTCTTGATTCAGGACCCTATTCACAAAATTCATAACGCGTTCGTAGCGATACGAAGTGGTCATAACCGTAATCGATAAGATAAGAGCGCCCAGGAGAATGGTCCAGAGGATATAGGACATCCTTGCGCCGCTTACGAAATATATAAAAACAGCTCCGAGCATAATAATGACCAGGGGTGTTGTCGCGTCTTGCCGCAGAATAAGAATTGCCACGATGCCGGATACAATCAAAAACGGCACATAGCCGGCCCAGAAATTGCTTTGGCGTATCGCGAAGGCGCCGTCATCTTTTTTTGCCGGAGTAAGCCAGGCGGCAATATAGATGATAAAAGCGAATTTTAAAAATTCGGTAGGCTGAAATGAAAGCGGTCCGAGAGTGAGCCAGCGGCTCGCACCCGCACGGCTGTATCCCAGCGGCGTAAAAACTAAAACCAGAGAAAGCAGTGCAACAAGTAAAAGAACAATCGCATATTTTTGCCAAAACCGGTAATAGACAAAACTCGCGAATAAAAATCCGATGATGCCAAGGCCAATGCCGTACACGAGCTGATGTTTCACGTAGTAATACGTGTCTTGAAACCTCAATTTTCCAAGATCCGATGATGCGCTCGAAAGCATGATAATGCCGAAAAGTAAAATCGCGCCAAGTAAGGAAAAAAAGAGGTAGTCCGGGCTATGTCCGCGTTTAACTGCTTTCATATTTTTTTATGCTTTTTGTGCTTTGATAACTTCCCCCGGCATTTTATTTTCCCACGCGCCATCCGCAACAGCCCGTACGCCATTTACAAAAACATCGCGAACGTACCCGTCTTTGAAAAGAACCAGGTCAGCGATACATCCTGTCCGTATGAGTCCACGATTAAGGAGGGAAAATTTTTCTGCCGGGAGGCCGGTTACCTTGCGTACCGCAAGCTCGACGGGCAGTGGACCTTCCTGCTCCACGCGGTGCAAAAAGCGTATGAGCGTATCTTTTGGCGGAATTTTTATATGCATATCTGCCGCGGCAATGACTGATTTCTTATATGATAACATTTCTTCAATACCCACACCTTCTTTTGTCTCCCGATATGCGACAATCACCCGTTTTTTCGTTATTTCAAGGAGTTTGGTGAAGCCTTCGGGCAGGTTCAGTCGCCTGTTTTTGCTGAAATCCCGCAGTGTTTTTCCTTCGAGATACCCGTGCCCGGGCGCACTCACGATAGTAATAGCATCACCTTTTATTTTCGGAAATGAGAGAGACTCCTCTTGGGCATTTTCCCGCAGATTAAGAGCGCTCCCCTCATCCCTTGCGTGAAGAAGTACTTCTGAAGCAGGCATAACCCGCATGGCTTGCGGATAGACGTCAAAAATAATATCCGCGCGCGCTGAACTCGAGTAAATAAGCTCAAGCAGAGCCGTTCTGTCGGGCTTTTCTCCGATATGATTCACGATCGCGCGTGCCCCGGATTCTTCGAGTACGGTACTAAGGTTGCGGAGCGCTCCGGCCATCTCTTCTCCTGTTTCCTGGAATTCCTTCGCGTATATTGCACGGTGAGTTTTCAAAAGATCAAATACGCCTTTTATTTCGGTAAATCCAAGATCATTTTTCAGATCATCTCTCCCCATAGAAAGCCCCAGTGCTCCTTCCCGGAGCGCTGCCTGAAGCAAGCGTTTGAAAACTCTGGTTTCATTCAGAGTGAAGGGGCGCTCTGCAGCGCCAATCAGGGATTCACGCATTGTCTTATAGCCAACCAGTGTCCCGAAATTTAAGGGAAGCGGTATCTTCGTGAGCGTCCGGAGGAATTCTTTCATGGAGTGCCAGTTCACATTTATCTTTTCCGTATCGATCCATGGCCGAAGAATATCGAGTGAGCCATAGACAAGAGGCGCAAGTGAAATGCCGTCTTGGCCGCCGATAACCGTTGTCACTCCCTGCAAAAGAAGCCGATGAATCTGGTTTTCACCCGATGCTTTTGGAAAAAGTTCGAGGTAGTGGTCTACGCTCGAATGACTATCAATGAATCCCGGGGAAAGATAGGCTCCCCTGCCGTCAATCGTAAGGCGTGCCGCATAGCGCGGAAAATAACCGATAGCTGAAATTTTTTTTTGTTTTATAAGGACATCCGCCTTATAGGGCGCCTTGCCCGTGCCGTCGATAAGCTGAATATTTTTAATGAGCGTTGTCATGTTTACTGGGAGTAATCACGAATATACTAATACTAGACCAAATATACGAATCGCGAATATCGTATTCGTATATTTTGCTTAAAATTCGTATATTAGCGAGTACTCCTTTTAGAAGAACTTACTCAGAAAAAACAAAACCAAACCGAGGCCGCACATAACCGCAGAGATAATCCAAAAGCGCATCGTGACCTGCGTCTCGGGCCAGCCGATTGCTTCGAAATGATGATGAATCGGCGTTGAGAGGAACACTTTCCTCCTAAAGATTTTTTTGCTCGCAATTTGTATCAGCACGGAAAGGGATTCGATAACAAGAATAATCGCAAAAAAGGGAAGGAAGAGCACGGAATTCGTAAGCATAGCAATAACGCCCATCGTGATGCCTAATGCCATGGAGCCGGTGTCTCCCATAAAAAACCGCGCGGGATAAATATTAAACCACAAAAACGCAAGGAGAGCGCCCACAACCATCGCATCAAATGCGGCTAAATCATATCTGCCGAGATAAAACGCGACAACCGCAAGAGCACCAAACGCAAATAAGCTTACGCCCGCAAGCAAGCCGTCCAACCCGTCTGTTTCATTTGCGGAGAACGCGCTTGCGACGATTATGAACATAAAAAGCGGAAAGTACCAAAAGCCGATTTCAATAAATCCGACAAAGGGAATGTAGAGCGTTGTCCAGTCGAGCTTAAAATAAAACCACCAGGCGCCCAAGGCCGCAACACAGGTATAAATCAAAAGTTTATGCCGCACCTTGAGTCCCCCGCCGTTCGAACCGATTTTAAAAACCCCGAGCAAGTCATCAAGAAATCCCAAAAGCGCGGCAATCGTCATTGCGGCTATGGGCAGATAGGTTTCCGCCCGATCGATAAAATCGAGATACGCAAAGGGTCCGTCAAAAAGCTTGCCTAGGAGCAAAAAAACAAACGCAAGGCCGATGACCGTAAACCAGATGATGATGCCGCCCATAGTCGGAGTTCCGGCTTTTGGCGCATGCATGCCGGAGTAAATCGGCGCGTCCGCGCTCACTCGTATTTGCTTTCCAACTTTATATTTGCGGAGCAGTGCGTCAAGAGTAGGCGTGAGGAGAAGCGCAACTAAAAACGATATGCCGGTGAGGAGCAATACCCGAACTGCCTGAAGGATGAGTATGGTGTTCATAGAGATTGCTTTAATTCACAACTCATAACAAACTGCTTAATGCGCGCGGTTTCGGCAAACGCATTTTTTGATCCCAGAACCGCGGTTATGAGCACCTGATTTTTATTTTTGAAAAGCGCTATCAAATTTCTGCCTGCCTCATCGGTATAACCGGTTTTGCCGCCGATAAAATCCCATGAGCCGGCGAATGCGTCAACGTTTGCTACGGTACGCGTTGTTCCAGAACGCAATTCAGTAATGTGTATAAGAGGCGTGCGGGAAATTTCCAAGAGCTCCGGATCCGCATAATAGATATGCGTTATAAGTTTCACGAGATCTTGTATAGTGGATTGGTTGATAAACGAAAGCCCGGTTGGCTCTGTGTAGGTGGTATTTTTCATTCCCAATTCATTTGCCTTGAGCTGCATCGTATTGATGAATGTGTCTTTACCCAGAGCTTCGACGAGCGCGATTGCGGCGTCATTGCTTGAGCCAACGAGCATTGCCCGAATAAGATCATGCGCGGTAAACATTTCTCCGCTTTTAAAATTGCCGACTACGCCGCCGACTGTAACTGCCTCGTCGCTCATTGTGATTTTTGCCTCCGGACGAAGCGTTTCACGCGCGACTAACGCAGTCATCAGCTTTGTCACGGAAGCAATTGGCCATCGTTTTTCCGAATTTTTATCAATAAACGGAGTTGTTTCGTCAAGATATTTTGCAAAATCCCCTTGCGCATCGAATTCGGTCTCTGTAATCGGCGGGCACGCCAGCGTTTTTGCCTCGGCAGCTATGCTTGCAGGGCCTTGCACGTTTAAGACACTATTCTCTGCGTTATTCTCTCTCTTACTTGGTACTGTTTTCGAAGAAATAGTTTTTGCGGCAAGGTTGTTTATAGCTTCTTTATGCAGGGCAGAGAGAGAAGCGCTTATGAGGCGCGCATTTGCTTTGGCGGTTCCTTGGAAAGTGGCGCTGATTTCAACGCTTTCCTTTAAGGCGCCGGCGAGTAATTGCTTAAGGAGAATGCCGGTTCCCAAGGCGGCATCCTGTATGGTCCCCGCCTTACGCGTGAGCGCGAGGGGAGTCTCCTGCATAAAAGACAGCGCCGGTTCTTTTTCTACGGCGCTAGTGACTTGCGGCAGTTCACGTTGTGCCGTGGCGGGCCACCCTTGGGTTATCACAATCGAAATCAAAATGACAATCGTGAGAAAAATTGCTTGTGTTTGCATGTTTATGCGCTTTTTGTTGGTTCCTGGCTTATCGCATCACGTACTTGTTTGATTTCTTCATGATGCATGTCGAGATGCTTGAATTTTTGGTACTCCGGCAGCTCTTCGTTCGTCTTTAACCCTATATATTTTAGCAAATCAAAACTTACCTGGTAAAGGTACACATGCCCTTTGTGCGGATCCGGTTTGCGGTCAATAAGCCCGCGAATTAAAAGGCTTCGAAGAATAAAACTTGAGTTTACTCCGCGATAGTAATCAAGGCTCGCCCGGGACAGCGGGCCTAAGTAGGCAATGAGCGCGAGCGTCTCAAGAGACGCCGGAGACAGGATTTCGGTAAATTCTTCTTTCATAAGCTCTTCGAGGAGCGGCGCAAACGCGGGCTTTGTCGCTAATTGAACCTCCGTACCTCCGGGAGAGGTGACTAACATCAGTCCCCTGCCTTCCTCGTCGAGCTTGCGCTGGAGTTCGGCAAGCGCATTTTGCACCTCGTCTTTTGTCGTATGCTTCTGCGCCTCTTCTTTCTTCAAGATTTTTAGGATTTGATCAATGCTCATTGGTTCTCCGTGCACAAAAAGGATCGCTTCGATTGCGGCACGTATATCCATTATTTGTTTTTCATTGTGCGTTTCCATAGAAAGTATCTCAATTAGGTGTGGGGGTGAACCACGATATCGGAAAACTGGTCAGTTTGTTCGGCATGCACAAGCTGGTTATTCACAAGCTGCAGTAAAGCCAAAAAAAGAACGATAATTTCTGACCGCGGCCGTGTTTTTTGCATTGTCTTAAAAGTGAGGGAGCTTGCGCCTGCGGTGAAGAGTCGGAGTATCTCCTGGATTTTTTCCTCAATGCGCATAAGCGGCGCCTGCATAATTCTCGTTTCTTTTGCGGTTTCTTCAAGCGCTTCAAATACCGTTGTAATGGATTGCAGCAGATTTTCTGTCTGGATATTGGCTGCCGGATAGAAAAAAGCAGTTCGATGCGCGAGAAGCGGACGAGAAACGCTGAATTGTTTTGCGTCCCACAAATTTTTTATGTGGATAACTGCCGGTTTGAAATTTTTATAAAAGTAGAGCTGCAGTTCAAGGTCTTTAATGTCCTGCTCTTCCTCTGGCGAGAGCGCAATGTCAGGAAGAAGCGCTTTTGATTTTATAAGCAGGAGTTTGGACGCAATAACGACAAAATCAGCGATAATGCGCGGACTGACTGTTGCGCTCTCTCTGGCGCCCAGTTTTTGGAGGTAATCCAAAAAATCAGCGGTAACCTCCGCAAGACTGAATTCGGTCACTTCTAATTTTTTCCGCTCGATCAGGTCAAGAAGCGCCTCAATGGGACCGGAAAATTTTTCATGTTTTAACTCAAAAGTCATTGTTGTAATTCTTATTCGCTTATTGAGGCATTCATATAATTTTCTTTCACCCACGCGAGTATCTCCCGCACATCTTTTGTGTAATCAGCAGATCCCAAAAGAACAAAAGCAACGCCCCTTTTCCCGCCGTTTATTTCTATATCGTAAATCGAAACAAGCGTATCGCTTGCGGAATTCGTGAGCCCCACTTTGCCGCCTACAAAATCCGCATCATTGGTTATGCGGTTAAAGTTTCTTATATTTGAGAAAAGTAATGAGCCATAAGCATTGCTTGTTTCTTTTCCCGCAGTCATATTCAAAATAAAGAGCCGATTTTTAAGGAGGTACTTCGCGAGCATAAAAAGATCTTCGGCAGTCGAGACATTGCCCGCATCGCGGCCTGACGGATCGGTAAATACGGTATGGCTCATGCCGATTGCTTTTGCCTTTGCATTCATAAGGCCGATAAAGCGTTCTCGCCCCACTTCGGATGCGATAGCTTCCGCAGCTTCGTTCGATGATTCCATGAGCAGGAGATGCAGGAGATTGTAAAGTGAAATCGCGCTACCGGGTCTGAGGCGCGGATATGAGGTTGGCACGATATTTTCCTTCGCGATATATATTTCTTTTTCCATATTGATATATTCAACCGCAACAAGCGCAGTCATGAGTTTTGAAACAGATGCGATGGGCAAGACACTCTCCGGCGATTTTTGCGCAAACACAAAATTATTGGAGATATCCGCCGCAAGAAAACTTCTTGCCGAGATAGCCGGCACTTTGAGCGCATAGGCAAAGTTGTCTCCGGCAAAATCTTCTTTATACACGAGAACCGGCGTTCCCACATCTACTGCGTCAAAAATAGTTTTTGCATCTTCGGTCGAAAGACGGATACAGCCGCCGGAATAACTTTGGGCAACCGGAGAGCCATCCGGATAATACGGCCAGCCGTGGATAAAAAAGTTCCCTTGGAAGCTCATACTCCACGGCTGATACACGCGCCCAAAAGAGGAAAAATGATTTTTTTCCTTTGTCTCAATCTTATATAAGCCGGCCGGTGTTTCCCACCAGGAACCTTCCCTGCCTTTCGCAAGAATGGGGAATTCCTGAACTTTTTCTCCTTGTTCGTACAGGATAATTTTCATTGCTGATAAATCTGCCGCAATAAAATTTACTTTATCCGCAATAAACCGTTCCTGCACTTGCGCGAAAAAATTCCGGTTTGCCATTGCTGGCCAGCTGCCGAATTGAAGCGGCTCGGTTGTTTTTCCGGCAGCGGGAATATAGAGGCTGTAGTTATATATTCTGTTCGCGAAGTAGATTTGAGTAATAAAAAAGACTGACGCGGAAAACACGAGTAAAATGAGAATCGCTATATA
The DNA here is from genome assembly GCA_964362685.1 of uncultured Candidatus Saccharibacteria bacterium. GTDB lineage: Bacteria > Patescibacteriota > Minisyncoccia > UBA6257 > UBA9933 > CAYIFL01. Next base: position 2,793 of record CAYIFL010000004.1, on the reverse strand, counting down.
GAGGGGAATTTCTACATGGATAAATTTGCTTGCCATAGTAGCGGATTATTTGAGAGGAGTGTATAGATTCTTCGGATCCCAAAGGAGCCAACCGCCGTATGCGCCGGACGAGGAGGCAAAGGTATCCTGAACTGCCTGAATTTGTTTCTGCACCATGCTTTTGGTATATACTGCTCCTAAATCAAAAACCTGAAGCCAGGGGCGCAATTTTGCCTTTGGCGGGATAATCGGCTCTGTGCTTGACGGCGCGGATGTTGCATTCCCTTGTGCTACAAGGCGCCGCAAGGCGCTCTCCATTGAAAAATGCACCACCTCATATGGATGATCTGCCGGATTTTTGAATCCCAGGTAGCCGGTTGCGTAATGCGATGGGTAGACCATAGGAGAGACAAATTCGAAATAGGGATAGCTGTCTTGTATTTTTTGCCCGATGCCAAGGTCATCCGCGGCAGAGGTTGAAAGGCCAAAGAGGTCCGCGGAAATTGCGCCGTCCACGCGCGAATCAAGATACGCGAAAAAATTCCTAATGATAGTATGCTGGGGTGTTTTCTCGTTCCAGAAGGGATAGCGGATATCACGCAAATTTCCGTCAGACGGAAAACGCAGATAATCGAAATTGATTTCGTCAAAGCCGCGATGGAGCGCGTCATTGCCGATTGCCGCAACGTATGCCCATGAATCTTCTCCGGCCGGATCAAGCCAAGCCAAACCTTTTCGGTCGTGCCATGTTTTGCCGCTTGCCTTGCTCTGGAGCGCAAGCTCCGGGTGCGCTTTTGCAAAAATCGGATCCTGAAAAACCGTCACGCGAGCAATTACGTAGATGCCGTTGTCATGAAATTTTTTAAGGAGCGCATTCGGCGCGATAATCCGGATATCTTTTTCCGCCCCGCTTGTAACGGCATCCGGAATATCCATTTTGTACGAAACGTATCCGGAATAATCTTTTATATCAATGACAACTCCGTTTAAATTCTTCTCTTTCATAAGTGCGATAAGCTGATCCACGCGTTTTGAGGACCCGGCAGTCCAGGCAGTAAGATAAATGCCCCGAACCTCATCCGGCGGGTTTACCATTTTGGGCTGTGGCTCGATATCGATTGGCAGGGGCACTACCGGAATTATTTTTTTGCTTGATGACGCTTCCGGAACATCCAAGGCAAGAGCTGCCGCCCCTCCTAATTTTGAAATTTGAACCATGCTTTTTTTTGAAACAAAATAAATCGCGGTTAGAGCGATGATAAGAAGAAGCAATCCGATGATAAGATATTTTTGCATAAAAAAGCCGGGCATGCTGTAGACAATTATCTTGATGCCCGGCCAAAAACCCTTGTGGGTTTTTCTACTATATACTACGAAACAAATCCGCTTTAAGCTTTATCCTCTGCTGCGTCGAAGGATTAGAAGATTTCGATATCGCTTACCTTTAAACCGAAATTCAAAGCGCTTTCTTTGCTGGGCATCCAAATGTCAATACGGTCATTATAGCGCTTATTCATCCGATCTTCAACAATGAAAACTCGCCCGGGGAATAATTTCGGTATTCTGATTTTCGTTCCGATAGGCAGGAAGTTCGCAGCTGCCACCCCGTGAGACACATAGTTTCCGGAAGCTGTTATGTAGGGATTCTCCGGCTTGGTTTCATCCGGTGAACTTGAATATGCGGTAACCACGGTCCGCATCGTAAGGGGTTCAATAATACTCTTATTTTCAGCAGTCTTTTTTACCGGGAAATAGCTGTAATTCAGGAGCGAATCACCATTGAAAAGAACCGCAGAGGAGACCTCAGTTTGTTTGTGAACCAAACCATCCTGTGCATTCGAGGATAAGCTTTGGGTAATAACCGGTTCAAGAAATATAGTTACTAGAATAAAAAATAGCAGTAGAACTACTACATATTTACTCATATAAAAGCAGTATAGCAGATTGGATGGTAAAGTCAATAGATCGTGCTCGGTAATTTCACAAAAAAGCTAGATTTTAAGCCATTTTTTATGCTATATCCTCAAAAAGCATAGGAAAATAGCCGATTTTATAAAAAAGGCCGCTGGCGTCATCGCCGCGGCCGGAAGAATCGGACATGGTTACGGATTAGATACGGAAACCACTTTATATCCAAATATACGAGAAATATAAACCCCGCGATCAATGCGCCGAGAGCAACAAAGAACGCAATGACTTCATCCACGGCAACATCAGGTATTTCATAACCATACTGATATAAAAACATAGGAATCCTCCTTTTCCTTATCCTCCCGTTATTTTAAGATTGCCATTTAAACTATCAGGTATTTCAAATAGTTTGTCAAAATATTTCCGAGCACTAAAGTATTAAAGTATCCTTGAAATCCCCCATATTAAAAGCTACAATGCTCAGTACCGAGTATCCAGTACCGAGTACTCAGTACTCTTTACTCTGTACTTATTACTATGCTCGCTCTCTACCGCAAATACCGGCCTCAAACATTGAATGATGTGCTTGGCCAAGAAAATGTCACGGGAATTTTAAAAAATGCCGCTGCGGCAGACCGTTTAGGCCATGCCTATTTATTTTACGGGCCGCGCGGATCAGGAAAAACAACTTCAGCGCGAATTCTTGCAAAAATCGTGAATTGCGAAAAGCGGCAAGCGGATCCAAAATTTCGGGGATTCGGAGAACCCTGCAACGTTTGCCGCGTGTGCCGGGAAATTGATAGTGGCAGAGCGCTTGATATTGTTGAAATTGACGCGGCATCAAACAGGGGCATTGATGAAATCCGCGATCTCAAAGAAAGCATCAAGTTCGCGCCGTCATCC
>CAYIFL010000003.1:0-19486 GCA_964362685.1 uncultured Candidatus Saccharibacteria bacterium | reverse complement strand
ATTCAGGGCCATATTCGAAGCGGTAAGAGACCGCTCCGGCCCGCTTGCGACACCAATGCCGATCATAGCTGCGCCGCCGTTTTTAATAACTGCTTTCACGTCGGCGAAATCGATATTGATCGTCCCCGGAATAGTGATGAGTTCCGTAATGCCCAGCACGGCATGTTTTAAGACTTCGTCGATCGCCTCGAACGCTTTCGTAAGCGGCGTATCTTTTTCTATCATCGTGAAAATCCGGTCGTTCGGAATCGTGATTAAGGTATCAACGCGATCCTTGATGCGCGAGAGTCCTTCTTCGGCGATGTGCATCCGCTTTGCTCCCTCAAAACTAAACGGCTTTGTTAAGACCGCGACCGTGAGGATGTCAAGTTCCTGCGCAACCTCCGCGATAATGGGCGCCGCGCCTGTGCCGCTGCCTCCGCCGAATCCGGCGGTAATAAAAATCATATCGGCGCCGCTCAAGGCGTCTGCGATCTCTGCCCTATTCTCTTCTGCGGACTGCCGGCCCAAATCCGGATTCATACCGGTGCCCAACCCGCGCGTTACACTTTTTCCGATCTGCAGCTTTTTTTTGGCTTTCGTGTAATTCAAATCCTGCACGTCGGTATTGACCGCAATCAGATCAACGCCGCGCGGCAGGGCATCGAACATGCGCGTTACGGCATTGCATCCGGCGCCGCCAACGCCTACCACTTTGATTTTTGCGAGCGTATATTGTTTCTCTTTAATCTTTTTCATATGCCCGATCCAAAATTACGGCAAAAAATATTTTAGAAAACGAGAAATGCTCAATCTCTTTTTTCGGTCAAGCCATCCCATGCGCTTTTCCGATTCTCCCATGCCCCAGAGCACAAGCCCTGCCCCTACCGCGTACGCCGGATCTTCAAGCTCGTCGCGCACCTCTCTCTGCTCTATGATAACTCCCTTCAATTCCGGAATGCCGATTTGCACCGGCAATTTGAGCTCTTTCTTAGCCAATTCCACAATACCGGCGATTTTTGCCCCTCCGCCCGCAAGCACCACCCCTGCCGGCAACTTACCCATCTTGCCGATGCGTTTCAGCTCATTATTCACTAATTCGAAAATTTCAGCAAGCCGCACCTCGATGATTTCCGCAATAAATCTTCGGCTCACCGCCTGATTCAGACCCTTATCAATTTCAGACAAGTCGATTTTTTCTTTGAGGGAAATTTCGCGCGAAAGAGCATACCCAAAAGAAAATTTAACCATCTCCGCGACTTTGACTGATGATCGAAGCCCGATAGCCAAATCGTTCGTGATATGCCCTGCGCCGATGCCGATGGTTTTTGTCTCGAGAAGAACATCTTCTTCATATACGGCTATGCCGGTTGTGCCGAAGCCGATGTCAATAAGCACAACACCGAGGTCTCGCTGATTTTTTGTTAAGACTGATTGGCCTGCGGCTAACGGCGAATAAATAAGTCCCGACACTTCGCCGCCTGCGGCGTCAACGCACTTGGTTACGGCGCCAACCGACGCCCGGAAGACATCGATGATCAAGCTGTTTACTTCCAAACGATTACCGAACATACCCAAGGGATCGATGATGCCCGCAATCGTATCAACGACGAACTCGCGCGTGAGCGTGTGGAGGATCATCCGATTCGATCCGATATTAATCGCTTGCGATGCCTTGATGACCCGTTCAACGTCTTCGTTGTAGATTTCATTATCCGCGCGCGAGACAGCGACAATGCCTTTCGAGTGCTGGAGTTTCACGGTGCCCCCGCCCACGTTTACAAAAATATTCCGGAGAGCTCCCTTATTCGTCTTTCGTATCTCTGCAAATAATTCCCGGAGGGGGCCCACCGCGTCTTCCACGGAAACAATTTCACCGCGACGTATCCCCGCTGATGGTTTTTTAAAAACGCCGGAGAGAATCATTCTTCCGTTCCGGTCGGATTCAAGAACCAATGCTTTTATAAAAGATGAACCAAGATCAAGAGCGGTTAAATACATTGATAATCACTATGACTAATAACTATGACGATGACACGACGGGCTGTTCGGCGTCATTGTCATCGTGATGGTCATCGTAGCGCATTCAGCATTTCTTTCTCACGCTTTTCCATCTGTATTCTATCACTTTTTGTACCATGCTTGTAGCCCAAAAGATGGAGCAGGCCGTGGATCGAGTACAAAGTAAGGAGTAAGGAGCACGGAGTATTGCGGATGTGTGCTTCTTCCTTTATATAGGGTATAGCAAGATAGACTTCCCCGAGGCATGTCACATCTCTTTCCCTTATCCCTTTTTTTGTCTGCGATAGTCTGCGTTCAGTCTGCGTAAATCTGCGCTTCAGTTCAGGATGCGGAAACTGCTTTGGCTCTGTAAAACTCAAAACATTCGTTGCTTTATCCTTGCCTCTGTACTTCTTATTTAAAAAGCGCATCGCTCTATTACCTATAAGATATACGTCAACTGCCACATTATTTCTACGGAGCGCGCGAAGGCTCCGCATAAGGGTTTTTTTTACGACGTGGGTATAGGGTCTTGTATTCGGTTCTACTCTATAGATAGAAATAGTATTCATAAAGGCTCCTGAAAATAAAAACGTACTATATATAGTATAGTACCATGACCTTATATTAGGTAGCTCTCGTGCGCGGCTTACTGCAACCTCTTTTTGACTAGAGCGCTTACAGCAGAGGCATCAGCACGGCCCTTAAGCTGCTTCATTACCTCGCCCATCACTTTGCCAAACTCTTTTTGCGTCACTTTGCCCATATTCGCCAGAACTCCCTCAATGACTTTTCCAATTTCTTCATCACCCACCTCTTCGGGTAAGTACGCCTTTACGAGAATGAATTCCTGCTTTTCCTTGGCGCTCAAATCAGACCTGCCGCCTTTCTCATATAGCTCTGCAGCTTCTTTTCTTTTTTTTGCTTCACGGCCCAAAATCTCAAGCGCTTCTTCATCCGTAAGCTCCGTATCCTGACCCTTCCCTTTTTTTTCAATAGAGCGATTATGGAGAGATGAAGAGAGCATGCGCAGGACACCCACTCGAAAACCATCACCTGCCTTGAGCGCAGAGGTTAAGTCGTCCTGTATCTTTTGGTGCAAAGACATACAACGTAAATTTTCAATTTCTAATTTTTAACTGATTCCCAGTTTTCTTGCACGTTCCACTTCGCGTCGCTTCACGTCGCGATAGAGCGCTGACACTCTTTTTTTCTGCCGCGAAACCGGACGGTGTTTAAACCGCCTTTTTTTCACTTCAGTCAAAATCCCGCTTTGCCGCATCTTCTTTGTGAAGCGGTGCAAAAACGATCCCATTGATTCACCTTCCCGTCGTTTTAGTTCCATGTGCGAATTTTACCTACGAGCCGCGCCGAGTAGCTGTAAAATTCAGCATTCCGCCGAAGCTTTAGCAAGGCGGAATACATTATTAAGCGTCCCGAGCGAAGCGAGGGATTACATACTATAACCACCCTATTCTGCCTGTAATTTTGTCATTTGTCCAGTGTAGGATGCGGCATCGAATCAATATCCTCTGCCCTTGTCCACCCTCCAAGTAAATGAAGATGCAGATGATCAATAATCTGCCCGCCTTCGCGGCCAACATTAAAAACCAATTTATACCCCTTAAGGCCGATTTTTTCAGCAACAGCTTTTGCCCTAAAAATCATTTTGGAAATAATTTCCGCGTGGTTACTCCCAAGATGCATAATAGATTCGATATGCTCTTTGGGAATAACCAGATTGTGGATCGGCGCCTTGGGATGGATATCGGTAATAACAACAATATCCGCATCCTCATACAGAGTTTGCGAGGGAGTTTCTTTTTTGATTATTTTGCAGAAAACGCAGTCCATACTATTTTAGCCTCTTCCTCACCTCTTCCACCACCCTACTCGTCGGCACGGTTTCCTGATTGCCGCTTTGCATATCACGAATAATAATACTCTCTTCAAACACTTCCCGCTGCCCCAAAAGCAAGGCGAGCAAAACGCCTTCCTTATCTGCTGATTTAAGCTGCCCTTTTAAGGACTCCCTGCCCAATGATTCCATTACCCGGATATTCGCGGACCGGAATTTTTCGATAAGGCCCAGGGCTTTCTTCTTTGCCGGATCGCCGATTTGGATCAAAAATACTTTTGCCTTGGAACGATTCGCGCCAGAGATGCCCTGCGTTTTCATAATCTCAATCAGGCGCTCAACTCCCAAAGCGCTCCCCACCGCAGGCAAGGGCGTTTTTCTGCCGCCCAAAATTTCTCCGAGATAGTCATAGCGCCCGCCGCCGCCAAACGCAAAATTCGGATCCGCCTCGCTTGAAATTTCAAACACGGTCCGGGTGTAATAATCCAAGCCCCGCACTAAAAAGGAGTTCAGGGTGTAGGACAATCCAAGCTCATCAAGATATTCGAGCACTGACTTAAAATGATTGCGGCATGCGGCACAGAGATGATTCATTATAACCGGCGCGCCTGCTTTTATTTCCGCGCACTCGGGGTTTTTGCAATCCAGAAGGCGTAGAGGATTTACATCAACGCGGTACTTACAATCTTTGCAAATTGTGCTCTCATGCTTTTTGTAATATTCCTGAAGCTTCCGCTTATAACTTGGCCGGCAGTTTCTGCAACCGATACTATTTAATTGAATAACAAGTTGTTTGATTTTTAATTCTTCAATCAGCCGATGACAGACAAGTATGGTCTGCGCGTCATAGAGCGGGTCATCATCGCTGCCGATAATTTCGAAGCCAACCTGATGAAATTGCCGGTAGCGCCCGGCTTGCGGACGTTCATATCTGAAAAATGGGCCAAAGTAAAATAAACGAATGGGCTGGCTTACGCGCCCTAGGCTGTGTTCCAGATATGCGCGGATAATGCCCGCGGTATTCTCGGGCCGGAGCGCCAAGCGGTCGCCGCCCTTTGTTTTTAACGTAAACATCTCTTTCATCACAATGTCTGTCGCGCCCCCTATGCCCCGCTCAAAAATCGCCGCGTCTTCCAGGATCGGCGTATCAATTCGCGAAAAATTATAAAATTCAGCTATCTCTTCCGTAGCTTTTCGTAAACGATTCCAATAGGGCTGGTCTTCAGGCAAAATATCGTGCATCCCTTTCGGCGCCTGGAGCAGGAGCTTCTCCTGCTTCTTTGAGGTTTTTGATGTTTTTGAAGAACGAGGCAATGCACAAAAATAATTTCCAATTTTTAATTTTCAATTCACAATGCCTCTCCAAGACAAGGACAATCAAACGCATTTGAAAATTAATATATTGAATATTATTTGAAAATTGTAAATTGATAATTGAAAATTATTCAGTATGTAGGTCTCTCTACTGCCAGTACCTTATTAAACGGCCAGAGTCGCAGGCGCACCACGCCGACAATCTTGCTTTTAAGAAGCGGGCCCCAGCTTCGCGAATCAAAACTAAAGCTCCGGTTATCACCCATTACAAAATAGGTTTCTTCCCTTAATACCACCTCGCTCCCTGCTGTCTGAAGATCTTGAGGCAGATAGACCTCCCCTAAATAAAACCCATCGGGATGATCTGCATTAAAAATCATCACCTTGCCATCCTTGAACGAAAGCCGCTCACCCGGCAACCCGATAATGCGCTTGATATAAAAGGTTGTCTCGTTTCCGGGATAATGAAATACCACGACATCTCCGCGCTCGGGCTCCTTAAAGTGATACGTAAGTTCGTCAATCAAAAGATAATCACCGGATGAAAAATTCGGTTCCATAGAGGCGCCGCTCACGAGAAAGGGCTGGATAAGAAATGTGCGAATAACAAAAACAGCAATGATCGCTATAAGGGCAACCTCGATTGTCTCCCAAAAAGAATAAAGAAATTTTTTCATTGCGAACTAACTTGATTTTAATAACGTAGTACCTATACTAGAACCCGTAGTATACAACGAAGAAAAGCGCCATTCAAGCGCAAAGAGTACCTGTATGATATACTAACTATACTAAGGAAATTGCCGAAGTCAAATACTATGGCATCGCATGAACCCAATGCCCCGAACCCGACGATTATCGCCGGCCTAGGCAATCCGGGCACTACCTATCGCCACACCTACCATAATACTGGTTTTCTTTTTTTAGATTTTCTTATGAAAAAAGAAAATGAGGAAGCCACGCTGCGGGTAAAAACTCTAGCGGCAAAAGGGTTTGCGTATGCAAAACGCGGCACAAAGAACCTCGTATGGCCTTTATCTTTTATGAATATATCCGGCGCTCCGATAGCACATGCTCTGCGCTACCTCAAGGCGAAATCAGTTGAGCTTCTTATCGTTCATGACGACTCGGATCTGGACCTCGGAACCTACAAAATTTCCTTCGGCAGAGGCGCAGCCGGGCACCACGGCATCGAATCAATCATACACAATCTTAAAACAAATGAATTCTGGCGTTTGCGCATTGGCATCCGGCCAAAAAGCGACAGTGCACGGGCCACAAAACGCCCAAAGGCAAAAACACTCGTTATGAAAAAAATTTCTGATAAAGACGCGGCGCTCTTCAAAACCGTATTCGAAAAAGCAGCGCAAGAACTAGGGCTTTAATATTTAGCACTATGGCGATTAAAGTAAAAAAAGGTATTTTGATCTTCGGAGATATCTGCATCCTCTATGTCAGCTTATTTATAACACTTGCCATCCGTTACGGCGCGAGCAATCTGTATCCCTCTCTTGCAACTCACTTCAAGCCATTCTCAACCATATTCATTGTCTGGATTTTACTTTTCTATTTAGCGGATTTATACGATATACGCCTGCTCAAAAAAGAAGTACAGCTGTTAAAAAACCTTGTGTGGGCAGTTTCTTTAGCAACCGCACTATCAATTATTTTTTTCTATCTCTTCAGTGGCTTCTTTGAACTTACGCCAAAAACCAATTTGGCGATATTCGCGCTCGTGTTCAGCAGTATTGATTTTGCGTGGCGGTGGCTCGTGATAAAATCAAACTACGCAAAAATGAAGGTGCTCCTCTTAGGCGAATCAGCTACAACCAAAGAGATTCTTTCGTACCTTACAAATAATCCGCAGATGGGATATGACCTTTTAGAGTGGCCGAGGCATACTATTAAAGGACACGACTACGAACAGCTCGAAAAGATGGTGAAAGAACAAAAAATAGACATCATTATCATCCCTTCGCGCGTTATCAAAGAAGATCTGCCGATCGTGAAAATGCTCTATCGCTTGCTGCCTCTCAAAATAAAAATCGTAAACTCTCTGGATTTCTATGAATCCATATTCCAAAAGGTGCCGCTCGAGGAGCTTGAAGAAGGATGGTTTGTGGAACGCATCACCACGCGCCGCAAGATATACGATCTTCTAAAAAGGATCATTGATATTGTATTCTCGCTCGCATTCGGCATACTTCTTTCTCCTGTGATTCTGCTCGTGGCTATACTTACCAAATTGAGTTCCCGAAAAGGACCCGTAATTTTTAAGCACAGAAGAGCAGGCCTTGGGGAGACAGCATTTACGCTTTATAAATTCGGCATTATGAAAGAAGACGGGGGTGCGCTCGTAACCTTGCCGAAAGACGAACGCCTTACCTCGCTTGGCAGATTTTTGAATTACACGCGCTTAAATGAACTTCCCCAGCTTTGGAATATTTTTAAAGGCGACTTATCGTTTATCGGCCCGCGCGCAGAAAGTATGGATTTAGTCGGGCACTATCGCTCCCTCCCGTATTACGATATGCGGCATATTATAAAACCAGGGCTTTCAGGATGGGCGCAAATCAATTACAAACCGAGCGCCTCACTCGAAGAAGCATTCGAAAAATTAAAATACGATATTTACTACATCAAAAACCGTTCCTTTATTTTGGACTTCCTTATTATTATAAGAACCATACGGACGCTGGTGAGTAAGCCAGCCTAGCAGAATACATACTTATGGGTTTTCTCTTAAAAGCACAATCGTTTTTTTTTCAAAATAGGACGCCGCGCCAAACCATCGCAAAAAATGCTTTTTGGTTAAGTCTGGGACAATTGGGCAGCAGACTCCTCCGGGCTTCAATCATCATATACGCCGCCCGCGTATTGGGCGCTGCGGAATATGGTCTTTTTTCTTATGCGCTTGGGCTCGCCGGATTTTTTACGGTTTTTGCGGATATCGGCGTAGGACAGATAATGACACGCGAGTCAGCAAAAAATCCGGAGAGCCGATCATATTATTTTTCAACAACATTCTGGATCAAACTAATCCTGCTTATTTTCGCAGGCGTTTTCATCATTATTTTTATTCCGCGCCTTTCGAATGTAAACCGGGTAGAAGCGCTCCTACCGTTTATCGCGCTTTTGGTTTTTTTTGACGGATTGCGCGATTTTTCATTGAGCTTTTTCCGGGCGCTCGAAAAAATGGAACGGGAAGCAATCGTTACCGTATTCACAAACCTTATTATCGTCGTTTCCGGCTTTATTGTTTTCACATTTTCTGCAAATGCAAAAACGTTTATGATTGCGTATGCCGCAAGTGTCGCCGCAGGAGCCATTATTGCAATCACGATCCTTAGAAAGGAATTCTATAAAATCTTTAACTATGCCCGCATCACTCTCGTAAAACCGATTATCTACTCTGCGTTGCCTATTGCGTTCTCAAGCACATTGGGTGCCTTTATGCTGAATACCGACCTCTTAATGCTTGGCTGGTGGCAATCCGCCGAACAAATCGGCTATTACTCTGCGGGACAAAAAATTGCCCAGGTCCTTTTTACGCTTCCCGCAATTATTGCAAGTGCGATTTTCCCCACGCTCGCACGGCTCATAGGAGAGGGAGCCAGAGAAAAAGTTACGATGCTTATGCAAAAAAGCCTTCTCCTCGCTTTCCTCCTGGCTCTGCCGGCTACGTTAGGCGGTATTATTCTGGGAAGTCAGATAATTGTGCTCATTTACGGCGCAACCTATATGCCTGCGATACTGAATTTCCAGATACTGATGGTCACGGTGCTTCTCAACTTCCCCGGCGTATTAATCGGGAATGCAGCGATCGCTTACGATAGGCAAAAGCAAATCACAAAGTACCTCTTAATTGCTGCGCTCGGCAACGCACTTCTTGATGCGATACTGATTCCTAGGTATGGTATCGTCGGATCAACAATCGCAACCATCATTGCCCTTACGATCGACATCGGGCTCTGTTGGTCGTTGCTCAAAAAAATAACCGGCTTCACTATTTTCCCCCATATCGGCAAAATAGTTCTTTCTTCGCTTCTTATGGGAGGGGTCACCTTCGCGCTTTATAGAATCGGTTTTCCCGTGCTTCCGAATATTATCCTTTCAGGCGCGGTCTACTTCGGTATACTGCTTCTCTTAAAAGAGAAGGTTCTCGGAGAGTTTACCTTTATCCTCAGGGCGTTCTCGTAGGCTGGAGAGAAGACACGTACCATGCGATCGTCTTTTTTAGGCCTTCCTCAAAATTCGTTTGTGCCCAAAAAGCAAATTCCTGTTCTGCCCGACTTATATCTAACCTGCGCCGCGGCTGGCCATCAGGCTTCGTAGTATCCCATTTGATTTCGGCCTTAAAATCCATTAAGCGGCAGATGAGTTCAACTAAGTCCTTAATAGTTATTTCCATGCCTGAACCGAGATTCACCGGATCGGGCTTATCGTATTTTTCTGCGGCAAGCACAATTCCTTCTGCGGCATCCTCCACGTATAAAAATTCTCGGCTCGCTGTACCCGTACCCCAGATTTCAATGCTACTCTTTCCTTCTTGTTTCGCATCATTCACTTTTTTGATTAACGCGGGAATCACATGGCTTGAATCTGGATTGAAATTATCCCCGGGCCCGTATAAATTCACCGGCAAAAGATAAATAGCATTAAACCCGTACTGCGCGCGATACGCCTGTGCCTGCACGAGGAGCATTTTTTTCGCCAGGCCATACGGCGCATTCGTCTCTTCAGGATATCCATCCCAAAGATTCTCCTCCTTAAAAGGCACCGGCGCAAATTTCGGATACGCGCAAACGGTTCCTACGGCAACAAATTTTTCGGCACCGGCTTTGCGCGCTGCCTCCATAAGTTCCGCGCCCATAATAAGATTATCGTAAAAAAGCTCGCCTGGTTTTTCTTTATTAAAACCAATGCCTCCCACTTTTGCCGCCAAATGGATAACGATATCCCGGCCTTGTACTGCCTTTTCGCAATGCTCCCGCCTCCGCAAATCAATCTCTGCTTGTCGAGGAATCAATATAGCTGAATCAGGGATGCCCCGCAAAAGAAGCCGTGCATGCACTTCTCTTCCAAGAAATCCGGCTCCGCCGGTTAAAAGAATTTTTTTATCTTTGAGAATCACTCCTGCTTGTTTCTACGCTTTTTATATCTGCATCAACCATGATTTTTGCAAGGTCGCTGAAAGTTGTCTTCGCCTGCCATCCCAGTTTCTCCCGCGCCTTCGTCGGATCAGCCACCAGATTCTCAACTTCAGCGGGCCGGTAATAGAAAGGATCAATCTCAACATATTCTTCCCAGTTCGGCATCCCGGCATGGGTAAACGCAGCAACCAAAAATTCTTTCACTGAATGCGTCTCTCCTGTGCCAATCACATAATCATCAGGCTCCGGTTGCTGCAGCATCCGCCACATTGCTTCCACATACTCCGGCGCATAACCCCAATCGCGCCGCGCATCTAGGTTCCCGAGATATATCTTTTTTTCTAATCCAGCTTTAATACGTGCAATGCCGCGGGTAATTTTTCTCGTTACAAAAGTTTCACCGCGCCGCTCACTCTCGTGATTGAAAAGAATGCCATTGACGGCAAATAGACCATAGGATTCGCGATAATTAATAGTTGTATAATGCGCAAACACCTTGGCGCATCCATAGGGGCTCCGCGGATGAAACGCTGTTTTCTCATTCTGCGGAGCCGGGGCGCTCCCGAACATTTCACTTGAAGATGCCTGATAGAATTTGACCTGCTTCCCCGTATGAGCCATAAAGTCCCGTATGATTTCTAAAACGCGGAGCGTGCCCGAACCGGTAATATTCATCGTATATTCCGGCATATCAAAAGAAACCCGCACATGTGACTGCGCGCCTAAGTTGTATAGTTCATCAGGATAGATTTTAAAAACAACTTTTCGAATTGAGGTTGCATCATCCAGATCGCCATAATGCAAAAAAAGTTTTACGCCATTGATATGCGGGTCTTTATAGAGGTGCTCGATACGCGAGGTATTAAAAGTTGATGCGCGCCGTATAATGCCATGCACCTCGTATCCTTTTTCTAAAAGGAGTTCTGCCAGATATGAACCGTCTTGCCCGGTGACTCCGGTAATCAGTGCCTTTTTCATAAATTAGTAAATTGCCCGATTTTTGAAAACGACTTTGTGAAAAATATGGATAAGCTTACAGGTAAATCATTCACTTGCCAAGCCCGGTAGTCTTCTAATTTGTATCGTATAATATTTTTGATGTTCAGGATGCCTTTGCCGGTTTTCCCGCCTGTTCTCATTTTTACGAGCACGCCCGGCAGATACATCCCCTTAACTTTGTTTTTTTCTAAAAAACGGAGCATCAATTCGTAGTCAGCGGCAATTTTGAAATCCGCGCGAAATAGGCCAAACCGATCATATATGTATTTTCGCACAAAAAAAGCAGGGTGCGGCGGCATCCATCCTTTCTGGAATTTTCCCGGCTCATACGAACCTGATTTCCACACACGCGTCATTTTCGATTCATCACCTGCCTTCACATATACCAAATCTCCCCAAAGCGCATCAGCGTGTTCACGTTCCATTGCTTCGACCACGCGCTCGATGCTATTCGAATCCGCATAAAAATCATCAGCGTTGAGCGTTCCGATAATATCGCCAGTTGCCAGCTTGATTCCCTTGTTCATCGCGTCATAAAGCCCGTTATCTTTTTCAGAAACGAATTTTGCGATTTTATCTCCGTATTCTTTTATAACGTCCTGCGTGCCGTCCGTAGATCCGCCGTCTACAATAATGTGCTCGATATTTTTGTAGGTTTGGCTTACAACGCTCTGAATCGCAGATTCGATATGGTCGCGGCCGTTATAGACTACAGTGATGATTGAGACCCTAAGCATAAATTTTCAATTTTAAATTCGTAATTTTAAATCAATTTTAAATGACTTAATTTCAAAATATTTAGAAATTAGAAATTATTCTCTGATGACCATATAATTTCCCAGCACAATCACGTCCATCTTTGTGCGCAAAAAACAATCGAGCGCCTCTTCGGGCTTATTCACAATGGGCTCATTTTCATTGAATGAAGTGTTTAAAAGCATGGGCACGCCGGTGAGCTTCCCGAATTCTTTTATCAAATCATAATACAATTGATTTTCTTTTGGACTAACTGACTGCAATCTCCCGGTACCGTCAATATGGCACACTGCGGGAATCGTGTCCCGTTTTTCTGGCTTAATCACATACACCTTCTCCATAAAAGGCACTGGCTCGCTCCGCAGAAAATAATCTCCAACAGCTTCCTCTGCAACCGATGGCGCAAACGGCCGAAATGGCTCGCGCTTCTTTATCTTTGTATTCAAGATTTCTTTCATCTCCGGCAAAGTCGGATTTGCCAAAATACTCCGATTGCCCAAAGCCCGGGGCCCCCATTCGGTTCTCCCTTGAAACCACCCAACGATTTTCCCTTCCGCCAAAAATTTCGCTGTCTGCCTGATCAAATCTCCTTCATTTTCAAAACAGCGAGATTCCAAAGTATCATTTTTGATTTTTGATATTTGATTTTTTATATATTCGCTATTGTATTCCGGCCCCCAAAACGGCGAGGTCATCTCGAATTTTCGCGGATTTCCCAGTGTCTGATTATATACGTAAAATGCAGACCCAATGGCGCCTCCGGCATCATGAGCCGCTGGCGGAATATACACATTTTTGAAAGGTGTCCGCTCAAAAATTTTCCCGTTTGCCAAACTATTCTGCGCGCATCCGCCAGCTAACGCTAAATCCGGAAGCCCGGTTTTCTCGTACAAATGATTCAATATATGGAAAAAAGCTTCCTCGTAGAGCGCTTGCATTGACGAAGCACAATTTTCAAATCGCTCACTAAGTTCCTCTCCTTCTTTTCTCGGCTCGCCTAAAAGATCAATAAGCTTATCCGAAAATAATTTTCCGATTTTTGGCTCGTCATTGAGCCATGTCATCTCAACCCCTCCTTTGTCGTGCAAAAAATACGAGGTGTCGATTTCAAAAAGGCCATTCTGTTTTAATCTGATGATTTTCCGAAGTTTTTCCAGATCAGTCGGCTTGCCAAACGCAGAAAGTCCCATTACCTTATACTCATCGCCGTATTTCCAAAATCCCAAAAATTGCGTGATTGCTGTATAAAAAATTCCCAAAGAATGCGGGAATTCAACGCGGTCCAACACTTTGATTTTACTTCCCTCACCAATACCAGTCATGGTGCTAAGAAAGTCGCCAAATCCGTCAATTGAAGCAAGTGCCGCTTTTTTAAATGGCGAGACAAAAAAGCTCGAGGCGAGATGAGCACGGTGATGCTCGACATTCACGAGTTTCGCCCGAATTGCATTTTCCGTAATGCCGTACGCACGAGCTAATTCTGCTTTCACCCCTTGGATTTTTGCCACGTTCCCCACTCTTTCCTTAATGAAAGAAAGGCTCGGGCGCTTAAGCAGAACGCGCAGAATTTTTTTATGAAAACGCGCATAGGGATTTCTCGATATCGCAATGTAATCCAAATCTTCCGGGCCAATGCCCGCATACGAAAGGCAAAATCTGATTGCTTCGCTCGGAAACCCAGCCCAGTGCTTTACGCGCCGTATGCGCTCTTCTTCAATTGCGGCAATAAGCTTCCCGTCTTTTACGAGGCACGCAGAGGAATCGCCGTGATATGCGTTGAGACCCAATATATACATAAATTCAAAATGTAAATATCAAAATTAAAAATGACAGTTCAAAATGTCAAAATTCCAAATAAACAAGATTGATAAATGATTTTTTAATTTTACATTGTCATTTTGCATTTTGATTTTTGATTTTTCCATTTTCATATAGTTTTGCGTCAATTAAAAACCTATACCAAAATCCCTGGAGCACGTGGAATATAAGCCCCTCTTTGCCATCAAGAAAACCAAGCTTTAAAAAATAGCGATTTAAAAAATATAACAATGCGCGGAAGAACATTGGCAGCTCATAATAGCGCTGCTTTGCCTTGCGGCGCTCTCCCGGAGGCCCTTCGGGCGCCCCTGCACTTCTATGTTCCGCTGCTTTCATGATCTCTAACACCTCTCGAGAAGCAAACTTGTTATGTTTATCGATCCAAAAACTCAAATTCTTATTGTTCCGGTCAATAAAATCATTTTCTAATTTCTCTGCCCTGCCTTTAAGAAGAATAATATGCTCGTCCATTTCCCGATCTTCTGACTTCCCTTTTCCGTTCCTGAAAAGCCGCAGAATCCATGTTGGATAATATCCGCCGTGCTTTATCCATCTACCCATAAAATACACGCGGCGCTTGATGTAAAAGCCAGAGACATCCGCAGGCGCTTCAGGCAGTTTTTTTTCAATCTCTTCCCACAGCTCCTCGGGCACTTCTTCATCCGCATCTAAACGCAAAATCCACTCATTTTTGATTTTCTGTGTATCAAGCGCCCAATTAAACTGCTGTGCTTGATTCACAAAATCGTGCTCTACCACCCTTGCTCCGTATCCCTTTGCGATCTCTGCGGTTTTATCCGTGCTCATAGAATCAACAACAATGATTTCTGAAACCCAATCCTTCACGGATTCCAGGCATTTCCGGATATTCACTTCTTCATCGCGCGTAAGAATGATAAGACTAATAGGTAATTTCATATTATACACTCGTAGCTAAAAGTTTTTGGTATGCGTCCACCCACAAACCTGCGATGCCTGGCCACGCAAACTGTTCGCGAACCAATCTTTTCCCAACCTCTATGACTTCGTCCGCTTTCTTTTTGTCACGGGTTAGTACTTCGATCACCTTATCTGCTGCCTCCTTCTGATCTCTTTTAACGACAAAACCAGCCTGGCTTTTTTTCACATTTTCCGCGGTTCCAATAGTATCAGTCATCACTATTTGCAAACCCAGATACAAAGATTCTAAAACCACCATGCCGAAATTCTCTGCATAAGGCGTATAAAGGAATACATTACTCTCTTTATATGCCGCAATTTTTAAGTCGCCGGTAATAAGACCCGTGAATACAACGTCGTTTTCAAGTTTACACTCTTTTATTTTTTCTTCAACTTTCCTCTTATAGCCCTCATCATCACCGCCGGCTATAACAAGAACACTCTCTGGTATCTTCTCTCTAACCAACCTGAACGCAGGAATTAAAACATCAAAACCTTTTTTCCAGCTAATGCGGCTTAAGAATAAAATAATTTTTTTATTTTGGGGTATTTTATATTTTGTCCTGAATAAACCCGGCTCTACGGCTTTATCAAATTCGCTTGTATCAAGCCCGTTCGGGATGATAATGCTTTTCGATAAAGGCAGGCCTGCATCCTTATATTCTTTTGCTTCCTCGTCGCTCGTAAAATGAATTCCTGATGCGCCATGTAAGTTTCTCTTTTCAAGAACCCGTAGGTATACTTTTTTCTTTAGAGATTTATTCTTTAAGGTCTCGACCATCAAACTTCCGCGCGGAGAAATAATATAGGGCTTATGGAATTTCTTCGCATAGTAGGCGCCAAGAGTCGAAACAGACAAAAAAACCGAAGTAATATGAATAATATCAAAGGAAGATATGCTCTTTGCGAGGGCCTGATGCAGGGCGCGTGAGTACTGCCACCCGCGAGAGGTAATTGGAAAATAATATACCTTCACGCCATCGAGCAGCACCTCACTACCCGCCGGCACATCGAGCGTTCCCTTGCCGTCGATATTCGTTGTATACACAGTCACTTCAATTCCGCCTTTCACTAACCACTTATTCAAATTATGCACGCTCCAGATCGGACCGCCATACCGATAGGCAGGCATATATGAAGGTATAATATGAAGCACTCTCATTTTGTTGTGATACTAATCTGCTCTGATTTTAAAAGCAAACACACCGCCACTATAATAACCATAAGCTTAACAAGTCCTGCATACACCGGCGCAATCCAATCCTCCATACCCTTAATCACCTCAATCCACACAATACTATACGCCATAATTCCGGATAAGGAACGGCTCGTGTGCACGATAAAATAGTCGTATATAAACTTCAAGAATGACCCGAAAAGAAACATGCCCAAGGTAATGCCCCAAAGACCAAAATTCATATAGAGATCGCCAACCACGGTTGGTCCGACTGACGTCCCTAAATCATCCGGAGTTAAAACGCCGTACCGCCTGCCGAGCTCATTGCCGTCGGCATTAGTCACTGGTTTATCTTTCCATATAAAGCGAGGCGGGCCCAGACTCACAAAAAAGTTCAGTAATGTCTTCCCGTAAAGAAAATGCTCGGTTTTAGTGAAGAGCGCCTCAACAATGCGCGATTGGTCAACTCTCCGGATGGAAGTATTAAATACAAATCTGCCCACCCGCGTTTCTAATTCGCCATTTGGGGCGTTCACGCTGGACTGCCCTTTATGCCCGATAAAAAACAGGTCTTTATTTCTGAAAAAACTCTGGCTGGGTATGATAGCAAAAGAGATGAGAAGCGCTGCAAGTATGATTTGCAGGAAACTTTTTTTATAAGCATAGTGCCTCACTATTAGATAGATCATGAGAGGAACGATAACGCTGAAATGGCTCCACGAAAAAAATCCATATAAAGATTCCAAAGCAAAGCTGAGCCAGGCGACAACCCGCCACGCTTTGTATAATCTATTCCCTTCGCGCAAAAGATAAAAATAATAGGCAAAAGCTAAGGCAAGAGAAAGCGGGCCTATTAAGTTTAAAAGCCCAATAATGCTATACAGCGAGCCGTTTACCACAGACAAATTTTTGCCGAAATGCGAATAGATGCCTAGCGCAATATTTACTGCCTTAAGCGCAAGCCCCGCAGCGAAAACTAATCCGAACACGAATGCCGTTCGCCTCGGAGTCCATGGCCCCCTAAAAATATCGTTCCCCGGCACCCTCCATTTTTTAAAGATATTTACCCAATACCCTGCAATGAAAAAACTAATCCCTAGAAACAGATAGAGCACTGCTACAAAACTCATAGGTTTGTCATCCGCATAGAAAAAATTGCCGGGGATAAGACTCGGAAGACCAAAATATACTAGGGTGGGTATAGTAAAAAAAAGCGCTATATAAAAAAGCACAAAAGAGTTGCCCAGCTCAAAAATATCAAAAGCTTGTATTTTTTCCTTAATGTGCTTCTCGTAGAATCTTTTCATATGCCGCAATCATTTTTTTACCATAATCATCCCAAGTAAAACCCTGGCTTACCCTGGCTTTAGCTGACTCACCCATACGTAAAGCCACATCTGGATTTTCATAAAAATATAAAATTTTTTCTTTTAGTTTCTCCACGCTGCGTATGGGCACCATAAAACCATCTATGCCATCCCGGATGAAATCCTCGCCGCCGGTATTGGGCGTAAAAATAACCGGCAAACCGCAGGCCATGGCCTGTGCCTGTACCATCGCTCCGCCCTCCTCGATAGACATAATCGCGAAAACCGAACCCTGTGAATAATATTTATACAATTCTTTTTGGGGAACGTGCCCGATCCACGTAAAAGCTCCTTCATACTTTTTGAAAAACGGCCGGATTTCTTCATTAAAGGAGCCGATAAGCATCAGTTCGGCGTTCGGTAAATGAAGTTCTGCGAATGCTTGCAAAAGATAATGCACCCCTTTTCGCAACGTCATACCGCCGGCAAAAATGATCCTGAATACCTTGTCCGTTTTAGGTATCTTTTGAAACTGGGCAAGGTTAACGCCGTACGGCACATGAATCAGTTTTTTCTCCGGCACGCCGTTTTCTAAAAATGTTTCCCTCACAAAAGAAGATGAAATAGCGATCGCATCGGCTTCTTCATACTCTTTAATTTCTTTTTCAATAATTTTAGGATGAGGAAGCTGAAACGGCCAAGGCACAATGCCAAAACGCTCATATTCTTCTTTTAAAATCCGATTTTGGAACGCAATATGCGAACTGCCGCGGTCAATCACGGTCTTCATACCCATCGCTTTTGCTCTGCGCAGTGAATAGAGGGAAAAACTTGACCAACCCACAAATAAATCCGCCTCACGTACGTTACGCGAAGCCAACAGATCGTAGATTTCGTGGATCAAATACTGCGGATTATAAACGCGCTTTAGAGCTGAAGGCAGCCTGCTCCATGATCGCTGAATAACTTCCTTAAGCAACACTGATCGAATCTTGTTTCGAGGAATGCCGTATTTTACCACTTCAAACTTAGGATAGGAAGTAATCAAACATCCTAAATAACCGCGCTTCTCTAGTTGTTCCGCCAGATTAAACGCATGAAATCTTCCACCCACCGATATAATAACTTTCATACATTACCCAATTACTAATTACCTTAACGGCTTTTTTGCAACGCCAATTAGCGCACTCGCGTGCCGCACCGCAAAGTGATGAAGGAAAAAATCAGGCGGTATAATCTGCATCAGGTAATAGAATAGTTTGCTAAATATCCTTCGAAATCCGTTACTATCATCAATCAAGAGATAACCAAAAATATTGTGCGGGAGAACCCACGCCTTCTCTGCGCCGCATATCTCAAATTCCTTTTGCATAATCTCCGGCGTGTAATCAATCTCCCCGATCCCGTAACCCCCAAGCCCTAGCTCCTTCATCTTTTTTCGGATGGGATGTGTTCCGCTTGGCACCATAGAAACTACATACCCGCCGGGCTTTGCTAATGCAAACATCTTTTTAATGGCGGTGAGCCGTTCGGCATCATCGAGAAAATGCTCTATAACTCCTACATGGAACACAATATCGTACAGGGTATCGGGAGCGTTATACTCCAAAAAATCTCCGCGTATAAGCTCAATAGGAAGCTCTGCGCCGCAAAGACGCGAAGCATCCTCTATATACCCCCTTGCTCTTTCTAATACTTCAGGCGATACATCAATACCGACGCACTGAAAACCATGCAAAGCAAAAGGAACAAGGTGCTTTCCTCCGCCGCAGCCGAACTCAAAAACGCTGTGGGGCGAAAAAGACCCGCTTAAACGGACAATACGCAAAGCTCTTTTCCAAATCCGTGTGAATTTCTTTAGCTTAAGGCAATCACCCTTTCTAAGCGCGGTATGCCCGTACCCTTCTTTTTCAAGCGCCTTGCGCCACTCTTCGCCTACAGTCATAGAAAAAAATATATTAACGACTTATTCTTCAGTGTATGGCAATGGACTACTGATGACAAGTCTTTGTCTAGCACGTGCATCCTACGGACAAAAGCTCCATATCCTGCTTCGAACGATTGCGCAGGCGTAGGCATACCTACCCGAGCGAAATGAAGATTTTTCGGCAACAAACCTTTGGTCGGAGCGCACGACGGGAACCAAAGGTTTGTCGGAAAATCAAATTGAGCGAGGTAGTAGGTATCT
>CAYIFL010000002.1:0-19701 GCA_964362685.1 uncultured Candidatus Saccharibacteria bacterium | reverse complement strand
CCCTTGGCAATCGCTCCTGCCCAAAGGCCGTGAGAAAAAATATCCACATTTCAAATTAAAAGTTTAAAAGTCAAAGTTTAAAATGACAATGTAAAATCTCAAAATGATTTTGACATTTTCATCTGTCATTTTGATTTTTAATCTTTGATTTTTATATTAACGTGCGCCATCGCATATGCCAAGCTTCCCCCTACTTTTTTCCCGGGATTGAAGATATTCTTCGGATCAAAAATCTTTTTTGTTTCTTCAAATAGTTTCACGACTTTTTTGCCGTACATTTTCTCCAAATACGGCGTGCGAATCAAGCCGTCATTATGCTCTGCAGTAATGGATCCTTTAAATTCCGCAATCAAATCATACACCTTGTGTGCAAGCTCGTTTATAATTTCCTTTTGCCCGGGCTTTGATAAATCCATAAGAGGAATAATATGAAAATTCCCGTCGCCCATATGCCCGGCAACCGTATACATAATTTTGTACTTATCCAAAATGGCATAGAGCCGTGGAAAAAATTCCGGAAGCTTATCCGGGCTTACAATCAAATCATCAATAAAAGGCGCGGTACGCATACCGTGAATATGATGCCGCAGCATATTAAAGCTCTCCCTGCGAATCACCCAATATTTTTGGGCACTCCTCTCGGTTTTCGTAACCTCGGTTTTCAAATTAAATTCATTTAAGCTTTTTTCCGCTTCCATTGCTTTCTTCTCCGCTTCCTCCGGCGTATCAGCGGTAAATTCCGCCATCATCACGAGCTTCGGTATGCCGCCGGTTAACGTCATCCATAACTCCGGAATAAATTTAAGCCCTAAAATAATCGCGTTTCCGCCAAGCTTTTTGATGAGATCAGGCAAGAGTTTCATCGCGATTTTGAACATGTGATCATCATAGGATTCAAAGCTCTCGGGCTTAAAAGCCAGCACGTGATTAATTAAAGTAGGAAGTATTTTTGTGTCCTTGAGAAATATCACAAGAAGCCGAGAGAATTTCTTGGGCCGCACTAAAGCAAGTTTCACCTCGGTTATAATCCCAAATGTCCCCTGCGAACCCACGATTACTTTCGTGATATCGAAAACATCTTTCTCTTTATCCCACACATTCCAAAGAAAGTAGCCGGAAGAATTTTTTGAAACTTTTGGCTTTGCGGATTGAAGCAAGTCATAATTTTTTTCGATAAGCGTACGCAGTTTTTTATAAATCTCCCCCTCCGCGCTTTTTGTTTTTTCTTTTTGCGCGAGCTCTTTTAAGGTAAGCGGCTTAAACGCATACTCCTCGCCATCAGCCAAAACCATTTTTATTTCCTCAACATATTTTTCCGTTTTGCCGTAAATCAATGTTTTCTCTCCTCCGGAATTATTCGCGACAATGCCGCCTATGGCGCAAAGATCCCGGGATGCCGGATAGCTCGGCAGCAGCAAATTATGTTTCAGGGTTTCCTTTTCAAAATCCCGATAAAAAACCCCGGGCTCAACTATTGCGTATCCTCTAATTTCCGAACCTTTTTTCTCCGGGATTTCTTTAATCTCCTTTATGCGGTTAAAATACTTAGTAAACGAGACAACAACAGATTCCGTGAGCGGCCCACCGGTCATATCCGTACCAGCAGATCTCGCAGTCAAAGAAAGCTTTGCGCCTTTCTTATTTTCTTCATTCACGAGCTTTACCAGATTTTTTACATCCCCTGCATCTTTTGGAAATACCACCAATCTCGGCTTAATCTCAAACAAACTTGCGTCGCGGCTATAGGTATCCAAAGTCGCGGCATCATCCGCAATATCGCCCTTGAAGATCGTTTTTAATTTTTTGATGAAGTCGTTCATTGTATTTTCAATACAGCTATTGAACACTCGGCACTAAAAACTGACTTTGGGTTATCGAAGACAATCTTATCGCTATAGAATTTATCATCTGCATCCGAAAAATAATCGGCGCCTATTAAAATAACCATACCTTTATCGGTAAGATAAGCCTCAACAGAAGCTCCTGCGTGGAAACCGGTACTAATTGCATAATAAGGAACGTTTTGATTACTAGTAAATAACTTGAGTGGACACGATGAGGTAGCCGATTCAGGCGTAAACGCCCATGGATCGATAGCCCACTGTCGTTTAACTGCCGAATATCTTAGCTCATCAAAACTGCCAGTCAAACCATTAGCACTGTAACTGCTGAATTTATCGAGATTGCGATACAGGTTTATGCCAAATTGACCATAAGCTACGGGATCATAGCGGATTGTCGAAGTACTATCGATACTAATATCGGGCCCCGACCCATTTTCGGTATTTACGAGTTGATCGACACTATAAAAAAGAGAAAATCCAAACTCATTATTGCGATATACTCGTTGATTTGGAATGGTGGTGTTTTGTTGCTTCGGCTCCACAAATTTGAACGTGGAGAGGATTTGGTCAGATTCACCATATGGAGATCTGCCTAATACAAAAATGCTACCCCAATGCTCCAAAAACAAGGTTTCTCCTTTCATACGAGATTCCGGATTATACACAGATGTTTCAATTGCTGGATAAGCATTTAAATAAGTATGAGTAATTTTTAGTATTTTTTGAGTAGAAAAGTAATCTTTTATCCACTTTTCGAAATCAGTTCCTTCCTTGAATCGATAAATTTGGATAAGAAAACCATATTGAACCTCGACTCCATTTTTTTCCATTACCAGCGAATTAATTTCAACAGAATCTACAGCCCTAGAATAATCTTCAGCGACCTCCCATTCAGCTGGATATTTTAACTCAAACTCATATGCATCATTGCGATAGGTTTTCCAAGTTGAGGTATCAATAGTAGTTGATGCATTCGGGCAGGACGCAAACTCGCATTTTGGCCCAGTTCTCCCGACATAACTTCCATCCAGGCATTGTTTTGCATCTTGCGTACAAAAAACTGGTTCTGGACCTTTCATGTTTTCCGATAGATACCATGCGCCAAAACCAACAACAAAAAGACCCGCCAATAATAGAACTAAAAACAGCGGCGCGATTCCCAACTCCCTACTTTTGTTTTTACCCTTTTCCCGCATATAGCCTAATGATAAGACAAATCTTGCAAAATGATAAGTCCAAAAAAACGCCCTGTGAGTATCTCTTAAAACCCACAGAGCGCTTTTGCAAAGCGAGATAGCTCAGATAGACTCTAAAACGGATTTGTAAGAACCGTGATTAAAATACTGCCTGAAACCGAACCATTCGACCCAGAACACATAAGGGTATATACGGTATCAGAGGATGGCGTGACAACCGCAGACCCAGCTACCGCAACTGATCCAGAGAATGCAGGATCTCCCGTGTCATTTGAAGCTATGCAGGAGGTCGTATTCGTAGAACTCCAACTTAGAGTAGCTGATCCGCCCTGAAGAACCACGGTGGTATCAGCAGTAAAATTCAATACTGGTTGCGCTTCTGATGTTGGGCAGCCGCCCGCTGGCGCAGGAATAAGGTCATTTGCGTGATCCGAGTGTCCATTCAAACCGCTTGTGCTTATCGTAATCTGCGCATAGGAATTAGTCTCTGATCCTGTGGCATGGCAGATGGTTATTTTATTTGCCCCATCCGCACCTGCCCCAAACGGCACAAGCGTAAGCACGCCCAGGAGAATTCCTGATACCGCAACCCTCGCTATATGTTGTTTTATATTCATACTATATTTTAGTAGACTCTAAAACCGACCTTTTAGTTGCAAGATGACCGCGTCACCTCCCTAACAACGTATAGTATACAAAAAACATCAAAAAACGCATAGTAGGACTCTTTTTTGCACCAACTTCATAATCTTCAAAAATTTGTATATAATAACAATGCTTAGTATAGATATATCTATGGCATACGTTCGTTATCATACTATGAGTCCCGTGACTGAACAAAAAACCATAGTAAATAAGAACACTATCTACCAATGAAAAACTATCTGCGCATTTTCTCTATTATTGTGATCATTGGGGCACTCCTCGCGCCCTCCTCACTTTTTGCCGCAACAAAGGCGAAATTTTATTACAGCGGCTGGCTCCCCTACTGGAAGCAACAGCCCGGCGCGCAAAACACTGCCTTAAATCTTGAAAAATTGCACGAAATCAGCCCGTTTTCTTATGAAGTACGCGCAAACGGCACCTTAGTTGATAAGTTGAAGATCAACGAGGGATTCTGGCCTGCATGGCTCTCTGCGGTGCATGATATGGGCATCAAGATTATTCCCACGATTGCGTGGTTTGACGGTGATGGCATCCACAAACTTCTTTCAAATAAAAAAACGCGTATTGCCCACGAGGATACGATTAAGGCGCTCGTTAAAACGCAGAACTTTGACGGCATTGATATTGACTACGAAGCGAAACTTGCGGACACCAAGGATTATTTTTCGACCTTTTTATACGGCTTAGCGATCCGGCTTCATCCTATGGGCAAAACGCTTTCGTGCACCATTGAAGCGCGAATGCCTGCTACTTCTAGATTATCCTACACCGGCACGCCGGATGATTACACCTACGCCAATGATTATGCCGCAATCAATAAATACTGCGATCAAGTTCGCATTATGACGTATGACCAGGGCGTGATTGATGTTGACCTTGATGCTGTGAAAGGCGGCAATGACCAGCTCTACGCGCCGGTCTCTGATCCGGACTGGGCGAAAAAAGTTTTAACCCTGGCGGTAAAATCCATCAATCCTAAAAAAATAATGCTCGGCGTACCCACCTACGGCTATGAGTATCAAGTAACCTTAAATAACGGCATCTTAACCTATGAACGCTTGCGCAGCCACACGTTCGTGCAAGCCATGGCGCGCGCCTCAAGCACATTTTCCACGCCCGCGCGCAATAACGCCGGGGAATTAAGCTTTATCTATACCACGACAACGCGCGTACATGGCGTTTCACCTAATCTCACGTGGAACTTAGGATCAACCCTCAATACTATTCTTGCCAATTTCATAAGCACTAGCAGCACACAGTCAACCCGATATGTTTCTTTCGCTGATTCAGAATCAGCAGCAAAACTTATTGCCGTAGCTAAACAATTCGGCATCCGCGGCGTGGTATTTTTCAAACTCGACGGCGACCTAGACCCGACTTTGTGGAGCATAATGAAGTAACCTGCCCGGTATTTTAAAATTTGCTTTACGCGGAAAGTTCTGCTTTTATGTGAGTATGCGGCCTCTTCTTGCAATACGCAAAAAAATATTAGGTATTGCCCAAAATCCTCAATCGAAGAAATTTTTCAAAGTAGCTCTACTCTGTTTTTTATGTATTTACGTTTTGTCTTATGTTGGCGCAATACGCTTGCGGTCGCTTTACGAATCACAAATATCCGCAATATACCTGGACAGGAACGGTGAAGAAATTACCATTCTCGCAAATAATAAAGGCCTTTTCATGAGGCCGGCTAAGGTTATTCCTCCTGAGCTAAAAGCTCTCGTGGTCGCAAAAGAGGATAATTTTTTTTATTATCATCTCGGCATAAATCCATTTAGCATAGTAAGAAGTTTATTTAAATTTCCTTTTACCGGCAGAATCGAGGGCTCAAGCACCTTGACACAACAACTCACCAAAAATCTTTTAGGCAACGAGAGTAATCGATCTTTGGCTAATAAATTATTTGAAAGCTTGCTTGCGGTAGCGCTCGAAATACATTCAAGCAAAGACGATATACTCTCTATGTACTTGGGGACTGCGTACTTTGGAAATCAGGCAGAGGGTATTGAAGAGGCATCGCGTGAGTATTTTAATACCGAACCGGCGGCACTCAGCACCGCACAAAACCTCAAACTTCTCTCAACACTCAGCAATCCGAATTATTACCCGGGTACAAAAGTAAACGAGAAAAAAACCAATTTCTTCTCGAAACTTCTAGCATTACCAATCCAGCAAAATAGTGTGGATGACCGAAGCATTCTCGAAGGCGATGCGCCGTACAATCGGCAAACGCCTCAACTGTTTGAACTCCAATCTTTTGATTTTAACTGCAAAGCCCCATGCCGACTCTCGACTGACAAGAACCTAACGGAGAAATTGCGCGAAATGCTTAGAGACAACCTGGCGAGTCCGGCGTTCAGCGGCATCTCAAACGGCGCGATTGTGGTACTTGGCACAAGCAAAGACTCGAATGAAAATCAGCTTCTCGCAATAGTTGGTTCTCCGGATCCCAGCGCAACAAAAAATGGCTACCAAATAAATATGGCTCTTAGCCCTCGACCAATCGGCTCTACGGCAAAGCCCTTTATTTACGCAAGGGCATTTGCGGAAGGAGCCAGGCCCTATACCCTGATTAATGACATAGAATATAAATATGATATCGGCACGGGTTTTGCTTTTTATCCGAAAAATTACGATGGCAAGTACCATGGCACTGTTACCCTGCACGGGGCGCTTTCGAACAGCTTAAACGTGCCGGCGGTCAAGGTTCTCCAATATGTTGGCTTGCAAAATTTCTATGATTTTTTAACGGACCAATTTCATTTCCAGCCGCTACAACCCTTTGAAAAATACGAACTTTCGATTGCATTAGGCGGGCTAGAAACAAACCTATTGGCTCTCTCAAATTATTTCACTATTTTCCCGAATGAGGGCGTGTTAAAAAACGTGCGCTTGAGCGAAAATGATCTCGCAAAAATACCGATGGTTGCAAACTATGAAACCCATAACGTTATTGATTCTGCGTACACCGAACTGGTAACTAAAATTCTATCTGACCGGCTGACCGGAGTTGACCAATTCGGCCTTAAGAGTAATTTGAACCTGGCTGCAAAAAATTATGCGGTGAAAACAGGCACCTCATACGATTATCATGACAGCTGGACTATTGGCTATACGCCGGATTTTTTGGTTGGCGTTTGGCTCGGGAATAGCGACAATACGGCAATGGAGCATATCTCCGGCCAGATGGGCGCAGGAAAAATTTGGCATGACGCAATGGAAATGATGCTTAACTCTCCGTACAATAAGCAAACCGATTTTCATTTTGAGAAAATAAAAGAGTATGCGATTTACAACAATATCGAATACGGCCTGCCCGGAGATGATCTTAAGGCAATTCAATTGCTTCTTAAAAATAATTCCCTGATTCTTTCTCCTCATTCGAACGATACCTTCCGTTATGAAAATGGCATGGTAATCCCCTTTGCGGCACAAGAGCAGGTTTCATGGTATATCGATGATGCGCTTGTGGCATATGGACGAGAATACTCCTGGATGCCAAAAGCGCCCGGCAGATATGTTGTTTCTGCCAAAAACGCAAAAGGAGAAAGCGAAAAACACACTCTTATCATCAACGCCAACTGATTTCTTGATTATTACTCGAGGATCTTAAAGATGTCGCCTCTGGTTCTGCCGAAGTTTTCAGGGAAATACATTTCATTTACTTGCGCCGGCAAATGATGAAACTCCCCGGGCACAAGTGCGCGCACAAAATAATCATACTGGTACACGCCAGGGGCAAGAGCATCCTTAAAAAGGAATAGCCGATCGTCATGCAGCTCTTTTGCACTTGGCCAAAGCGATCCTGCCTCTGTTGTCCGATCCGAATAATATTCATCATCGAGCTCAGGCATCCCGCCTAAGGGAACCGATACCCCGTCATACAAGCTATTGAAGAAAGAGCCAATACTCGCCAACGTAAAGTTCTTCAAAAGCCCTGCTCCCCTGCCATAATAGCCATAGTCGTAGTAGCCTTGGTCGTCCACGGTATCGTAATCTGAAAGAGACTGGTCTTCAGTAGCGAGATTAGCATTTATAAGTTCCATGCCCGCGGGAATAAAATCTTCAACGGAAACAAAATTTCTGCTCTCCGGCACGGTTATCGTAAGATGCCCGCGCAACACATCTCCTTGCTTCGCTTCAAAAATCGGCGTGGCACTCTTCGCATCATCAATCTTGTAGAACTCACGGGTAATTGAGAAGCCTTCGTTCTTAGGCGCGATTTTTTCAACCGGCAGGAAATACTTAAGAAGCATGCCGTAATAATAGTTATTTGATTCGTTGTTCAAATTGGTTTTTGTAAACGACACTGTTTTGATTGTATTCAAGCCGATATCCTGCATAGGGATAAATTTCTCGAAGAATTTGAGAATTGAGCTTTTATCAAAAGTAAATCCGCCCTCGTCTTTTGAATCCAAAGAGAGTTGGATTTTGAAATTCGAGAGATTTTCTTTTTTCCAAAGAAGGAAATCCGTCAAGG
Source organism: uncultured Candidatus Saccharibacteria bacterium (assembly GCA_964362685.1). Lineage (GTDB taxonomy): Bacteria > Patescibacteriota > Minisyncoccia > UBA6257 > UBA9933 > CAYIFL01. Next base: position 11,515 of record CAYIFL010000002.1, on the reverse strand, counting down.
AATCAATAACCGCGACCGTGGTATTCGTGCTGCCCCAGGAGCCGTCCTTGCTCCGGCTCGCGAGAATCCAATTGAGTATCTTAGGCAAAAGCGGGCTTTGGCGCTCATCCTTAGCAAATGCCTTGAGCAACAAAGCAGTGTCTTTAGCTGGTGTTTCATAGTACTCATAAAAACGATTTCTATTAAGAGTTGAAAGGAAAGAGCCGCGGCTATCAATAACCAGCCGATTTTCGAGTTCGTTGAAAATCTTTGATTTGAGATCAGCAGAATAACCGTTCGTCAGTACAAGCGCCAAGTAAGCCAATGCTTCATTTGAACTTGTATCTTTAATGAACTTTTCATCATTGGCTATCGTGATAATTTTACCCTGGAGATTTGAAGCTGCAGAATACCCGGGCACTCTCCCAAGCGTATAGGTTGCTGCAATAAATAATTCTTTATTCTCCGCAAATGGATTCGCGGCGGACGCTTGATATCCATATTGATATCCAGTAGGAGTAGTTTTGCTCTGGGTTATTTGTCGGTACAGATAATCCGCAGCTTTATTCAGGGCAGCAGTATTAACTTCGTACCCGGCATTTTTAATATCAATCAGGGTATTAATAACATGCATAGTAAGAAACGGATCCGGCGCCATGCCGCTATAATAGCTGAAGCCGCCTTCCGAAGATTGATTTTGATAGAGACGCGCCAAACCAATACGAATAACATCATCCGGGCTGTAACTTACGCCATCAAGCGTTGCGTTTGGCAGAGAAAAATTGTCTCCGATATTTTTTATATTTAAGCCGCGTTTAACTATTGCCAAAGAACTTAATTTACTTGCAATTTGCTCGCTGCAGCCATACGGGTACTGGACCATTGAATTCAGGGCATCGGAAATGAATACCGCAAGCGTCGGATTAACCTTAACGCTCAAACCGCCCTTGTCTCCTATAACATTCGACGGCAAAAATACGTACTCTTTATTTTGTGCCTGGTTCGTATAGCCGGCAGTTGCAACCGATTCATAGGTTTGATTAGGAACAATGGGGATTGTGTTTTCTACCGTATCTTCAAACCCCCTGCTTTTTGCGGAAAGCGTAAAGTCATGCAGGCCTGCCTCCATCCGCTCCGGAGCAACAGCTTTGAAATATATTGTTTTATTCGTCTTGGGGCCTAGAGACACCGCCTGCGAGTGCTGTCCGGCTATTTCTAAAGATTTGCTTGTAAGTGAAACTTGGACGCTTTGGCTTTGATCTGTCTGGTTAAAAACTTGGCTGCCGACGTAAAAGGTATCGCCGGGAACGATAAAGCGCGGTTTCAAAGGCACCACCATTAATTGCTTGTCGGTTTTGAATTCACTATAGCCAGCGCCAAGGTTGGTATCTTTCGTAACGCCAACCGATTCTATTTGCCAGGTAGTAAGGTTATCAGGCAGAGTGAATGAAATTTGGGCTTGCCCGGAGCTGTCGGTTGTAACAACACCCTGCCAGAGAGCGGTTTCTTTAAATACACCGCGTTTTTTTGTTGCCAAATTCTCGGCTCCACCACCGCTCCCGCCTTTTGTGCCTGCCGGTATTTCCGCTTCCTCTAAGACATTCTTAATATTTGAAGCCGTGCTTACGGAAAGCGGCATACCATCGTAAAAGAAAGCAACCGGATCTTTTTTGGGATTCCCCTTGAGCGCAAGTACACTTTGATCAACCACGGCAAGAGAAAGTTCGCTTTTGACCGGCTTACCATTCCAATCCTTTGCGAAAACTTTTAGATGCACTTCTTCGCCGGGCAGATAATTGTTTTTATCGGATTGGACCGAGATACTCAGCTCTTTTTGTTTTGTATCAACCTGATATTGAATTTGGCCAAATTTGACCTCTGGTAAAGGAGAAATAAGCACCACCGAAGCGTATATATTCGGGATATAGCTTTCTTTTACTTGAAACGTAAATTGCGTAAGATTGCTTGTTATATCAAGCAGGTGATACTCCATTATTTTCCCTCGTTCAAGGGTTACGAGTGCTTTGGCTTTGGTATACGGAGATTTAATAATAATACTCACCGTATCCCCCACACTCACTTGCTGCTTATCAGTTGCAAGATCCAGTGCCTCATTGTTGGTTGGCTTGATGCTTGCGGAGCCGGCGCCATAGGCAAACAATTCTTGCTGGGCCGTAACTGAGTTGCCCGAGCTATCTTTAGTCGTAACGCCAATCTCATATTCCCCTTCGCTCGGAACAGAAATTTCCTTGCTCCCGTCGCCCTGGCCGTTGGTACTTAACGTATAGGATGCAACCGCATCCTTTTTCTCTTCAGTGCGGTAGTAATAATTGCCATCCACCTCTTTGCGCTTAAATGATTCCCATGTTATTTTTTTGACTTCAAGCAAAATATTCGAGGCGCCGATTGGCTTGCCTTCCGTATCAACGGTTTTTATCCGAGCAGTGGTCTTTTCGTTTTTCCCGATGAAATTTTTATCGAGACGTATGCCCACATAGAGCTTACCGCGATGCACAATCAAAGATTTTTGGCTTGAAATAGTCTGTCCGTTTTTATTCCGCACGCTTATATTAAAGGTAAGAATCTTGCTTGTTTTGCCTTCGTCGTTTTTGAAGAATGTACTGAAGTCAAGCGGCTCATCGATCGTGGCATGGCCCTCACTATCCAGGGTGGTTTTGCCGCGCAGAATAAATTTGTCGCCATAGTAACCGTTATATGAATAATACCAATTCGAACCAAAGTTGAAGTAGCCGTCATGGTACCGGTCAAAATAGTAATCCTGGCTCACGATTGAATACTCGACGTCACCGCCGTCCAAAGGAACGCCGAAGTAATAGTTGGCATCAACCGTAAGCTTGGCTGTATCCCCGGCAATATATTCCTCTTTGTCACTCTTCGCTTCTACCTGAAATGCCGCCGGCATATATTCTTCAACATCAAAATAAGCACTGCCTCCTGGCCCAGAAATGACGTATGTACCCAAGGGCGCTTGGCTGTCTAGGGTGAAATCCGCAGTGTAGGTTCCGTAGTCGCTTATCGTAACCGGTGTTTTTGAGATTACTTCATATTTGCTGTTTCTGATTGTGAGGTCTGCTTTTCTATCCTGGAAAATTTGGTAATTCATATCATACCCTAAGCGGTAGATGCCCTTAATAAAAACTTGTTGGCCTGGACGATAGATCGGCTTATCGGTGTAAATATAGCTGCGTTCGGCTCCATTTGCAGGATACGCCCACGCAAATTTATCAACCGCAGCAGAAACAATCGCACTATCCCCACCCTTGCGGACAACCGCACCAAACAAATTGTAATAGGCCGAGGTAAGGCTGACGCCCTCGTTGTTCGTGCTGTACGAGCCGACGCGTTCAATATTCTTGCCGTAGAGATCAACGGTTGCGTTTGAAATCGGGTTAAGTGAGGTTAAGTCCGTTACCCAATACAAGTTTTGGGAAGACTTAGAAAGTTCTGTGGCGGCAATTTGTTTCTCTTGATCCGTGCCCCAGCCGGTATCGCTCCATTCCACTTTTTTCTCCTGCACCGCAAGCCGCGTTACTGTAAGATATGTTTTTTCATAGATTGGCCCGCCGGTTCGCGTCGTATAGCGCTGTGTTGCTGAATCCCATTCCTGGATTATTTTCCGGTATTCAGGATGGCTAAAGGTTAAAACAAAATGGCCAATCGGATTTGAAATGTACTCTTTGAGGTCAATCTGGAAATAAATTCTTGACCAGAATTTTTTAGGAAGATCGACGCGTTTAGTTATGCTTTCCACGCAATTCAAGCTTCCTGGCGGAGCATCAGACTTCGGATTCTCTTTGATATACGAAAGCATTGTCTCTGGCGAAACGCGGCAAATATTCAAATTAATGTACTCAAGATTATCAACCCCAAAAGCTAATTTTGTTTTTTCAGGCGAGGTGACATTGTATTGTTTCTGAAGAGAAAAGAAATTCCGGTCGACTGACTTTAAATTACCACTCACAAAATCGACGGTTTTCTTTGCTGTCTGGCCAAAGTCATCAACCAAATCGAGCGCGATCGAATAATTATAATTCGGCACCAAACCATAGAGAATCGTATTTTCAAATTGACCGGCGCTGCACGGCGAGGGCGTTCCCGCAAGCCGCTCCTGCGTAACCCGTATAGGAGAATACCAATTCCACAATCCTACGGTTACGTTGCTCTTTACTCGATCATAAAACGTTTTTTCATCAGGCACGCTTAAGGGATTCGATGTGCAAATTTTTAATTTGGTGAGGTCTGCGCCGGTTTCACCCTCGCTAGGAGTGGTTTTATAAACCACCAAATCCGAGAAGGTTTTTATGGCTTTAGAAACTGGATCCTGGTTTACGGTTAAACCGTTTTTGGTCACCAGTTTCTTAAACGTTACGTTAAATTCCTGGCCCTTGCGCAACTCATCGGGAGTAAAACGTAAAGATATTTTTTTGTAGTCAGGGACTTTTTCGCAGTCCGAACCATAGCTCACCTCCTCGCCTGGCAAAGGCTCGCGGCATTTTTCGCCGTAGCTTACATCCCGAAGCCCGGGCGCATTTATTTGGCTTGCATCTTTATCAATATCTTCTGCAAAATTAACCCACAGCTTGCCTTGCGGATCAAAAAAATCAGGCGCGCTAAATCTGGTCCTCGGCGAATCAGCGCCCAGGGAAGTTATAACGTCATGCACGCTAATCGCACCTGAAAATGGTGTTTGAACCGCTATGTCCCCTTCGAGCGGATACGCCTTCTGCACTACATACGAATAGGTTGCATTAAAATCCCAAAGCTTTTCGCGGCTATACTTGTCTGATTTGCTATACATTTCAAGTATTGACTTATCGAGGTACGTCGTAAATTTTTTGGTATCTTTATCAAAAATCCGGCGCGTGCCGTATGCCGTGATAATATCCGTGCCTCCGCCGGCTGATTTCTTAACTGAAATTTCTTTTGTGGTACGGTCAAGATCAATCGGCTGATTAAAGAAAATACGGATTGGCTGGTTAAAAAGCAATCGGTTCTGCGGCTGTTCATTGGTGCTGTACCGAAGCGTTTTGGTAGTAAAAGATGTCGTTGTTGGGCTAACGGGCAAACCGTCCATTGAAACAAGACCGGATTTAACGCTCACCGTATAACGGGCAGAACGTACCAGCCGTTTATCGGGAATAAACTGGAGATCTTTTGTGGTAATCCATTTGAATCTTCCTTGCGTCACAGGTGTTATATCAACCGGTACGCTTTTATCCATAAGTTCATCAAGGGTAGTAAGAGGTACCATTGGCCGATTGAAAACAATCGTAATTTTTGAATACTCGGACGCTTCGGAATTGGCATTGGGAAAAATAGCTACAACCTTCGGATCTTCATCAATGAGAAAATCTTTTTTAATATCGCCGTTTTGAGTCTGGAGTTTAATCGCATAATACCTGCCCAACTCAAGCTTTTGCGCGGGCTGGAAAATCAGATATTCCGATGTTTTGCCCGGGGACCATACGCCGTCGATCATCGGCTCAAAACTTATTTTTTCTTTGGCTTCGGCAACCGCAACCTGTATCCCACGAGGAAGCCGCATGGCGATTGCCGCACTTTGGGAAATCTTGTCCGGCACAAGCGTATACACTTCATCATATTCCCTTGGCAAAAGCCGCTGCCCGATAAATTGATAGCTGATAAAAAAACCCGCTGCAATCAAAATGAGTGCAACGCCTATCGCCGCCGGATGTTTTATAATTTTCTCCGGTAGGTGTCTAAAGCCTCCACTTTCTCCAAAAGCAGTTTCTTGAAAAGCAGGAGTGTTGAGCGATTCTCCTTCGGGAAAAATTCCTCGCGCGTCATCCATACATTCTTCTGTTATTTTGAAAAAATATAGCTCGTGTAAAACGCACGCGTGTATAAAAACACTACTGCAAAATAACCTGCCCGTTATTTACGCCGGAGCCGCAGTCGATGCGGACCGTATGCGGCAAAATGCCACTCTTTAAAGTGATGATACGAAAACCGTATCCCGTAAGCGTGTATTTCGTTCCATCAAGAGCAATCATTTTGCTCTCTGGCGTTCTATTATCAAACATCACGCTTGTATTATTTAATAACGAAATAGAAGTTGGATTTAATTGGCAGTTCGCGACAACTTGTATGCGGCGCGTAGCGTATAAATTCACCGCAGCGCCATAACTCAACTCTGATGACGCAATCTTTGCCGCTTTACTTTGTGGTGTTGTGATTGACGGGGCACTTACTACTTCAGAAGTAATGTCTTTTACGGTTGTTGTTGTCCCCTCACTGGCTGTCAAAACTTTTTTCACGATATCCCCATACCGCATACCCAAATAAAAGCCAATAAACGGCAATGCCACAAAAAGAATCAAGGCAAGTATTTTCGATAAGGTTGTAACTTTATTCCATTCCATGAGCGTAGGCGAGAATATAGAATATAGGATTTAGCGTTAATGCTAGTATATCATATTTCACGCACGTAGTATCTCTCGACCTTGAAACGTACCCAAAGATATCTATTACTCGGTACCCAGTACTACGAAAAAATGACTGCAAAAACAACGGCCGAACATCGTGGTTCGGCCGCGCGAGAACGAGCAAGTGGAAACTCAACAATCTATCTTCTCCCCGGCGGAGCAGGCGAAGGCGGGTATCCAGGCGGTGGCGGTTGATACCCGGGCGGAGGAGGCGGGGGTGTATATTGCTGCCTCGATCGGCGCATCTCATTCATGCAACTCTCATAGAGCGCCTGTGAATAGTTCTGCGCTTGGCTCGACTTGTATGCTTCGCTGATAAGGCCAAACAACCATCCGACGCCAGCGCCAATTCCCGCTCCCATTCCTGAACCGCGCCAACCTCCGGCAAGTCCTCCCCCAAGCGCGCCAAGAGCAGCACCGCCAGCCGCACCGCCTAAAGCATCACCTCCGGAGCCGTATTGCACCACAGCTCGATTTTGGCAATACGCCGCCCAGCTTGGGTCGTCGCCGGGCGCCATGGTGACATTTGGCGTCACCATAGTAGCGCATCCAGTAAAGACCAGCATCACCGCTAAAGCAAAAAAGCAGTTCCAGCGCCTCATTGCAAGCCCTCCTTTATTTAAGGTTACGGTGAAGGCCGCGGCACTTCTTGGGTCCAACCCCCCGGACACTCCCTTATATAGGGAAAGTAGCCGGGAGGATTGCTGGTTTTGCAGTAATACCAGTACTGGGGCTGGGGCGCTTGAATCGGAGGATCCACAGCGAACGGAGGTGCATAGGTTGGATAGACAGGATACGGCGGCTCAATGAACACCGGTCCTCCAAATGGCGCAAAGGGCACAAACGGCTGTGGGTAAAATGGGTAATAGGGGTAATTATGGTGATGTCGTCGATGCCACGCCTCACCAGGCGAAATGCCACCGAGGACAAACAGAGTGAGTATGAAAAGCGCGAGAACCACTTTCCATCGTCGCATAGCCCTTCCTCCTTCAGTATGAGTTGCGAGTTAAACACTTATCTCATCTTTATGACAAAGATTCTAAAGATAAAAATAGCATATAATTCTCTTTTTTACAAAAACAAGTAATTAAGAATCATTGTATAAAACCCTCGAGTGTTGAGCTTTGATTTTGATATTGGGCTTCAAGCCTCGTTTTCAAATCTTGTGCCTGATCAATTGCCTGCCTTCCTGTTTCAATAAGAGGTTTCTGACCGAAAAAACTGCTTTTAAAATAAAATGTTCCAAAGATAAGAAGCATAAGAACCACAAGTACCATAAGGATTTCTAAAATTGCAAACCCGTTTTTCTTCATTACAAAAGTTCTCTGTTGACCCGCTCCCCTATCCATTATACGATTTTAAGAGCAAACCACAATTGAAAAAGGAGTGGGCTATGAAAGCCTCTATCGGCTGTCTTGGGCCAAAACGATCAAATACAGATCTGGTTACAGAAAAATGGCTTGAAGAACTCCATCTTGCCTTCCCCCTCACCATAAAGCATTTTCCCACAAACCAACAGGTTATTGACGCAGCTGGCATGGGCGATGTCTCAACAGCTGTTGTACCCATTGAAAGCTCGGTTGCCGGAGGCGTGCCGGAAACTCTTGGCGCCTTGATACGAAAGAATGGATTGCTGCAAATCATCGATGTCCTGGTCGCACGCATATGCCACTGTTTCGTTGCTTTCGAAACATTCCCTCTCACGGAAGCCACTATTACATACTCCCATCCACACGCTCTTGCCCAATGCTCGGGATGGCGCGCTAAAAATGTGCCTCAAGCCGAACAAGAAGAGGTTCACAGTACAGCAGATGCCATTCGGCTGGTTTCAGAAAATAAGAAAAGAGGAGAAGCAGCTATTGGGACAGCTAAAGCAGCAGAGGAATACGGCTGCGTTATTCTTGCCCGAAACATCCAGGACAATCCCTATGCCCGAACCCGGTTTCTCGTCATCTCTAATTTCCCTGATTTTCTTTCACGAGGGGCGGATAACTGCAAGACCGCTATGACCTTTCGCCTAAAAAACGAGCATTCGGCGCTGTATGCTTTTCTGGGACCATTTGCCCGGCGCGAAATCAACATCACCTACCCTCCAACCTTCTATCCGTCCGGAGATAAAGAGGCGCCGGCAGATCTTAAAGAAATGCCGGTGTACCATTTCTATGCTGAAGCTAAAGGGCACATCAGCGAACCAATCCTCAAAGAAGCGCTTAAGGAAGTGGAAAAACTGAATATCGTGGAAAATTTCCACGTGCTTGGCAGCTACCCCACGACCGAACTTGAAATATAGCGCCCCCGCCCTTCACGGCAGAGCGCGCTCACCCACAAAAACCGTCCCGATGGATTTCCGTCGGGACGGCATTTTTTATTCAAAAAAGTCCCGAGATTTTCGGAACTTTTTTAGCGCAACCTGTCACCTGTTACTTTTTACGTGTTACTCGGCGCTCCGCCTACCCCTACTTAGTAAAAATCACAACCGTCTACCGCCACCACTCGCGGAATATTTTTGGCCAGCCGAGCAAAAGAAGCAAGGCAAGCGGCGCTCCCCAATTTGCAGAGCGCTCAACAAAATCCCAGATAGGCATACCGACAATCGGCCTCAAAAGCGCGGTCCAGAATCCCCAAAACACCATCCACAAGAGAGCAACGCGCACCGGCTTTATAAGCACAAGAATCGCCAACGCAATATCGATAAGACCAAGAAGAAACAAAAGTTGAGTTGCGAGTCCTGTATCAGTAATACCAAATGTGCCGAACCAGCCAACCCAATCTTTTTTGCCCTGCAATGCAAATACGCCGTGCCCGATAAATTCGCCGGCAACAGCAATGCGCAAAACCCATTCGACCGTTTTGTAGTTCATATTTTTAGTATAGCTTATTTTTCACGCAAAACAAGTACTCCTTATTCTTCCCTTTTTCACCGCGCAAGGGCGATTCAATTTCTCCGATAACTTCCGCGCCTGCTTTTTGTACTCTATTTCTCACTTTTTCCAATATATCCGCCATAAAATCATCAGCTACCCTCCCCTTACGGAGCATATTCGGCTCTGCTTCGTAGTGCGGTTTGATTAAAGCAACAATCCTACCGTCAGGTTTCAAATTTTTGAGCGCATTCGGCAGAATTTTTTCTATTTTGGTCCAGCTTGTGTCGATCGTAATCAAATCAACTTGCTCCGGCAATTCGATATGCATTGCATTTTTCCGCTCAAGAACCACAACTCTTTTATCATTTCTCAATTTCCAATCTAAAACTCCGTACCCGGTTTCAACTGCATATATTTTCTCCGCGCCATGTTCTAAAAGGCAGTCCACAAACCCGCCGGTGCTTGAACCAAAATCAGCGCACACAAAACCGCGCACGCTTATCGTAAATTCCCGAAGAGCATACGCAAGTTTTTCCCCGGCGCGCGATACGTATGGCATAGTGGCATTAAACCATCCCCAGCAGCAAACGTCTACTCTATGATTAGAATCAGTTATCTTTTACTTTAGTATACGAACTCCTCATTCCTCTATATACTGAAAATATGCTTATCGATAACGTTACCATAAAGGTACGGGCTGGTAAGGGCGGCAAAGGCGCTGTTGCATTCAGCAAAACGAAAATGACCTTTGGCCCCACGGGCGCCGGCGGAGGCAGAGGAGGAAATGTATATCTCGAAGCAGTAACTGATCTTGGAGCTCTCCGGCATTTTCGCACAAAAAAATCGTTCTCTGCCGAGGATGGCCGGGATGGCCGCGCGTCGTTTCGCGACGGGCATGACGGAAAAGATCTTATACTCGCTGTTCCGCGGGGAACAGTGGTGCATAATCTTACCCTCAACACCCAATTTGAATGCACAAAAATCGGCGAACGGGTGCTCGTTGCAAAAGGAGGAAATGGCGGTAAGGGAAATTTCCATTATAAATCTTCGATAAACACCTCGCCTAAAGAATCTCAGCCCGGTTTGCCGGGCGAAGCATGCTCCCTGCACCTCGAGCTTAAACTTATCGCGGACATCGGCCTCGTGGGGCTTCCCAATGTCGGAAAATCAAGTTTTTTGAATGAAATAACGAGCGCCAAGAGCCCGGTGGCGGATTATGCCTTTACCACGCTTGAGCCGTATCTTGGCGCCTACTATGGCCTTATCCTCGCGGATATTCCAGGCTTAATAGAGGGCGCATCAAGCGGAAAAGGCCTGGGCATACAATTTCTCCGCCACATCGAACGAACACGGACACTATTTCATTTTATAGATGCGACAACAAAAGATCCCGTCAAAGATTATGATGTTATCCGCCGCGAACTTGGAGCGCATAACCCCTTACTGCTCGAAAAACCGGAGTATATTTTTATAACCAAAGCCGACCTTGTGGAGAAAAAACAAACCTCGAAAATAATCCAAGCGCTTAGCGCACACACGAAAAACAAAGAAATATTCCTGCTATCTATTTATGACAATGCCAAAATGACTGCTCTAAAAAAATTTTTAAACGCAAAAATAAAAAACGGCGCTAATTGAAACATCACAATGCGTCTGGCGCATCGCTTGTGTTTTTATAATCCGGCGCGGAAATAGGAACTAAAACAGGAGGAGCTGATTGAAAATAGGGCCGTAGCAAAAAAAACGCTGCAACAACAACCAAAAGAAAAGCATTAGTAATCACAACTTTTCTCATATTAGTATCCTTATATTATAAATATTTCTTGCGGGCTGGGAAGAGGGGTTGGGATCGGTTTTGGCTGGTTACATCATTGAACAATTCCATAGAATTGTTCAATAACGGTGTAATGGTGTTTTAGTTAAATTATTTAAAGTATTTAAAGATTTTGTTTAAAAATGTGATTTAGGATTTTGCGGAAATCGTTTGGCATTTTAGGATTAAGCGAATAAAACACATGGCCGGAGGCCCCCTGCGCTTCCAACACATCCAAGTTTTTTAACATAGCCAAATGGTTGGAGGTGGCCTTGAAAGAAATTTTCAGTTCGTCAGCAATGTCCCCCACATTCATCTTACGGCCGTCTGCCAGCATTCGGATTATCTTCAACCGGTTGACATTAGCCAAAACTCGAAATACCGTGGTCCAT
>CAYIFL010000001.1:0-29488 GCA_964362685.1 uncultured Candidatus Saccharibacteria bacterium | reverse complement strand
TCAAGGTTTATTACCGCGATGATATTGATACCAGTGATAAGCGAAAAAAGTTCATCCAGGCGTTAAGGGCCCAGACCTACGATATGTTTATTCAGCTGCCTGATGACTTGGCAGGTTTCCGAACCCTTGTGCGAAATATGATTTTTGCGAAGATGATCGGTGCGCGGCATGCTTTTGGCTTTACGGTGCGCACGATCCAGATCTTCAAAAAGACGCAAGTTGATTTTACCGAGCAGGAAGCCGAGGTCCAAAGCTTGCTTGGCCTTTTGAAAAGACACGGCATAAAAGCAGATAAGATTGAATTTGATTTTCCCGTTACGGCAGATGAGAAAATACGCGTGATGAGCTTGCTTGAAAAGGCGAAGGTCAAAAAAAACGATGTAGTGGTTCTTATAAGCCCCGGGGGGAAGAGGGAGGGAAATCGATGGCCTATTTCGCATTTCCAAAAAATAGCCGAGTATTTGAGCGTAACCTACAAGGCGAAGGTTATTGTTGTGGGCGGCTCGGATGATGCGTCTCGAGCTCAAATCATTTTGCAAAATACACGAGGCGGCATAAGCGCGGCTGGGCAGTTGAGTTTTTTGGGAACATTTGAGCTCCTTAAATATTGCTCATTTTTAATTTCAAATAGCACCGGCACGATCCATTTGGCCGCTGCAGCTGGGATTCCGACTATCGGCTTATATACGATCAGAGACGTGCCCGGCAGGTGGTTTCCTTTCGGAAACGCGCATACCATTTTGTATCATAAATTTTTAAATTGTAATTATAAAAGCGAAGAATGTATCAAGCAGGGCATAGGTATGATTTCAGTTGATGAAGTCATCGAAGCATGCAGGGATGTTATAAAAAAATTAGGTTTTGATAAATAGGTAGTAGTCCGGCAATTGGAGAAGATTTTCGTCTTTGATGATAGTATTGCCATTCGCGGATTTTTTAAGAAGATATTGTTTTACTATGGTCTTAAGATTAAGGTCAGGAAGGGCAAAAGGGCTCGATGTCTGGAATACGAGCGTATACTTTTTGCGGAGCGATAAGAGGTACTCCTCGCTTATATCTCGCGTTGCCTGCGGCGTTACGATAAGATAGTCGCCTTGCCGCGGTTCTTCTGCCGGACCAGCCTTGAAAACAGTGAATGGCGGTTGGATTTTTGTTACGGGACTAAATGGTTCGGCTGCAGCCATAGCGGATTTCATATCATACTCATTGTCTTCTATGCCTCGATGGTGGAGGTAGTCAGCAAGAATAAAATATGTTCCTCGGCCTGCTCCGCGATCCACGCCCGCCAAAAAAATGCTTGGCTTACCTTTTTGATTTTTTGATTCCCGCGCCCGCAAATCCTGCACGAGAAAATCAAGGGTTGTATTAAAATTGTACGGCAGATATTTATTATAGGTAAGTTGATGGATGCCCGAGGGTATTGTATTGAATACAAGAAGAAACGCAGTAAGCGCACCCGCGACCTTGAAAAAAGGCGGCAGCGATCTTGGCGAGTATCCCTTTGCAAAATGCAGTATTGCCGGAATAGCAAAGATATATGCGGGAATAAGGTAATATGGGCCATAGAGATTAAGAAGCATGGGAATAACTGCGTAGCCCACTGCGCCGGCAAGCAGGGCGTCATAAAACGGTGTGAGCGGCGATTTTTTAATAAGTATCTTATAGAGGCGCCACAGGGCCAGGGGGAATACGATGAGTATAAGGAACGGGTCAGACGAAAAAGCGTAATTTGCAATGTTTTTCACAAATGAGAGAAGGGAGTTTGAGGCGCCTTGCGGTAAATATAAAAGGGAGCTCCGGCTGAAAACAAAAATATAGTATAAACCGAGATAGATGAAAGAGCTGGCGAGTAGAGCGACGTTCAAGAGTTTTGTTTTTATATCGTGTACCTTCCAGAGCGTAAAGAGTTCGATGCAGGAAAAGGCAGCGACTGCGGCAAAAGAGATTTCTTTGTAGTAGATCGCGACATTAGCCAAGAGAATACTTAGTGCGAGGTATGTCGTTTTCCGCTCGTTGTGGTAGAGCAAATATGAAAGTAAAAACGCCGTAAAGAAAAAAATCACATTCCGTTCCGGAAGCTGGAGCCGGAACCACGCGAGTACAAATCCAGGGAGGAGAATAAGCAAAAAAACAATCAGGTAATTAAGTAATTTGTTTTGAGAAATTGCGCGGAGTAGTTTTAGAAAGAGATATATAAAAATAGCGAATTGAATAGCATGGTAGAGAAAATACCAAAAAGCCGGCGGCGCATCAGAAAAAAACCAGAAGAGATTGTATTCTAGGGATGAGAGAAGACCGAACCGCCCGAGCGCCCACGTGTCATAATAGGGGAAGTCTGAACTAAAATAGAGTAACGGTTTTCCAACCTGAAGCGTGCGCAAGAAAACAAAATCATCGGTGGGGCCTAGGTGCGGTTGAACGAGAAAGAGTAGGGCGTATACCGCTATGATTGCAGCGAAAAAAATTCTCACGATTTATCTTTGGTCGTTTTGAACTATTGCGATTAGCGCTATGCCGATAGGGAAAGTGATAAATTGCAATAAGAACGCCTCGAATTTCATTATGCCTAAAAATAATGTTCCGATAACGCCAAGTTTTTCATACGTCATATGATTAATGCTTTGAGCTTTTGAGAGAAATTTTACCGGGAAAAGGAAAAAATTATAGTAGCTGCAATAAGTCACATTCATATTGTTTTTAAAAAGTTCCAGCAAGGTTTTTTTAGTGTAGCGTCTTACGTGTCCGACCTCATTATCCATCCGTGACCAAAGGATATCGAGCGCAGGAACCGTAATGACTGCATAGCCGCCTGGCTTAAGCGTATTTTTTATCCAGCGGCTTACTGCTTTATCATCCTCAATATGTTCCAATACATCAGTGAGTAAGATAAGGTCATACTTGTTTTTTAGCGTATCGGGTATGCTAGCGACAATTTTTTCGTCAGCATCTATGTCCTTGATAACTTCCCAATCAATATCCATTGCTGAAACACGGCCGTATTTTTTAAGCATAGGCACGTTTCCGCCATAGCCACATCCTGCATCAAGCAGAGCGGCATGTTGAGGGAGTTTTAATTTCGATGCAATTAAAGAATCAATAATAGCCCGCCTGCCTCTATACCACCAGTGGTGCACGTCGTTTTCCTGTAGTTTTTGGTACATTATGCCTTCCATATTTCAGTAGTTCTGATTTCAGTAGTTCTAACTCCGCGTAAGTATATGATCTAATCAATCAGATGGCAAATCAGCGCGTATCTCATAGACCGCGAGTTCACTGCTCAAAACCACTCTCGGCAACTGCAAGTTCCACTCAGGCGGCGTAATAAGGTCGCTCACGCGGAATATTTCACGTATTTTTTGCCATTCCTTGGGAGTTCTCTTCTCCCACGTTTTCTTATTGATGTCTGCTACTAACGTATTATCAACCAACGGTCCATCTGAACGCGGCGGATTCAATAAATCCAGTCCATATATCTCCCTAAGGATTTCATTGATTGCTTTTCCTGATTTAGGCACATAGGGAATTTGGTCAATGCTCGCGAGAAGCACCGGACGCCCTGTGCGCAACTGGATCAAGCGAAAATCTAAACTCGTGGCAATCGTAAGTTCTGACGCTGATGCTCTTTTGAGGGCAGTATCATTTGTCCAGTCAGTGAGGTTCTTGAATCGCCGCTCGGAAGAAGCAATTACTCTTTGAGATACTACAATCGCCATAAGCAGAGAAAAGACAAGCGCTGCTGATTTAAAGAGAGCGCTCGGTTTTTTTCCGGAGCGCATAACGGCGTTCCACCATATAAATCCTAGTATGGTGATGCTCGCGGCAGCTAAAGGCAAAAGCCTTGATGAAGTAAGATGTCGCACTACGATCCAAACAAGACTGGCTATGATGAGTGTGTGCGCAACAGTACATACTTTTTGATAGCGCGTGGTACTAATTTCTGTTGATCCCTCTTTCCAGAAGAGAAAGATGCTTATAACCGCAACTATGCCGACCACAAGAGCAGTCGCAGCGGTATTTTCGTATATCGCGTACCAAAAGAGAAGGCCGGGTATAAGTATTGCAAGAAGAAATTCTTTCAATACATGCTTTTTTTGGAACGATAGCGCGCCAATTAAGATTGGCGTTAAGGCGTACGGCGCAAAATCGAGTATGCGCTGGGGCATAAGAGCAAGTAAACTCTCCGGCAGATAATTCGCAGGCAGCCAGCTTATAAAAACAGCGGTAATTCCCATAAAGCACGCAATAGAGAAAAAGCGAAGCAGCCACTCGCCTTTTTTGAAAATCGCATTTTCTTTTTGCCGCAGTAAGAGTATTGAGAGGCCTAGTACGCCGAGATTTGCAAACATCGCCTTGGATACAAAAGGCAGTTTTACTCTGTGTACGTCCCAGTAGGTGACAAATGCGGTAAGGTATGGGCGATAAATCGCGTAGTCCACTTTTGGCAGATCCATAACGAACACTACTTGATATAAGGCGCTCACGGCTGACACGCCCAATCCAAGAATGCCGTACCGCACCACCTCTTTCATCTTCTCTTTTTCATCTTTTTTCCAAAGCAACGCAATCATAACAATGAGTATAAGCCAGAGACCGATTGAAGGATGGACCGCGGGCGCGAGCCCCAAAAGAAATCCGCCAAGCCGGTTGTACCCAACACTCAAGAGTCCTAAAACCAGTACGGCAAATGATAAACCGATCATGCCGTAGGTGTGCATAGTCGCCATAAGATATATGTAGTAGGATCCGGAAAAAAGAGACACTGCCTCGGTGGTGTAGATAAATGACGGGGATAAAATTGCGAGCAGTTTCCTGCCGCTTACGGCATAGATAATAAGTGACAAGGCCTGAAAGGAAAACATTCCCACAATGCCGCTCACGATGAATGAGAGCACTCTCGCCGACATCCCTAAATAAAGGAATAGTGCCGGCGCTTGGACCATAAGCGTCCAAAGCTTTGTGTGGTACCAATAAAAAGGAGTCGGGGTCGAATACGCGACCGTACGGGCTACTACTTGAGCTGATTCCAAAGAGACCTGCCACGTAGCATGGAGTATGCCGATCACAAACCCTAAAAGACCTGCTGCGATAAGGACGATAGCCGCGCTGTCTTTTTGGGCGAAGGTTTTAACTAGTACGTACGCTTCGCGCGCGCTTTTTTTGATTTGCAGTATTTTCACTTTCATCTTTAAATCCATACGTACTTTCAATGATATATTTCGGGCGGTTTTTTGTCTCGGTAAAAATTGACCCGATATAGAGCCCGAGTATACCGATAGTTAAGAGTTCCAAACCGCCCAAAAAAAGTATGGTGACCATAAGCGCTGACCAGCCGGGCAAATTATGCCCGAGAAATTTTTGTATGACAGTGTAGATTAAAAAAAGAAATGCTCCCAGGGATATGAGGACTCCCATAAGCGAGGCGAGTTTTAGGGGCAGTTCCGAAAAAGAAATTAAAGCGGAATGCAGGAAATTATCCCGTACCCGTTTGCCGAGCGCTGGATACTTTGTTTTTCCCGCAAACCTTTTCTCTCTTTTATATTCAATAGTCGTCTGCTTAAGTCCTATCCATTGCGCCATACCCCGCATAAAAGGCCAGTTTTCTTTAAGGGCGGTTATATGCTGCGCCGCCCGTTTCGAATACAGTTTGAAGTCGCCGACCTCTGGTTGGATTTCGACCGAAGAGACCTTTTGCAATACGTAATAGCCCATCTTAGTTATAAGAAGTTTAAATCGGGATTCTCCATCCCGCGCCAGCCGTTTGGTGTGGACAATATCAACGCCGTCTTTTCTAAAGAGCGCAACCATCTGCGGAATAAGCTCCGGCGGATCCTGGAGATCAGCATCCATATAGATGACCGCGTCGCCTTGGGCGTGCTGCATGCCCGCCAAAATACAGGGCACCGCGCCCCAGTTGCGGGACATCGTGATAATTTTCAGGTCGCCTTCCGCCCCCGCTTCTTTGGTGAGAATGGCGAGTGAATTGTCGGTTGAGGCATCATTTACAAAAATGAGTTCGTAGGCGTGAATATCGTTTTGCATTTCTTCTCCGCGGAGCGCTTTGCGGACCCTCCGTATAAGTTCAGGAATGACCTCTTCTTCGTTCCAGAAAGAAAAAACAATTGAAAGCGTTGTTTTCATAGAAACGGTTGCATTGCTTGGTATTAGCTGATAGATTGTAGTTAGCGCCGCTTTCTCCATCTGACTTTAATCAAAGCAATTAAAAAGTAAAGCAATTCCATAATAATAGTATAAGTATATCATGAAAACGACCTTGTTTATACCGACTTTTAACGAAATTGAAGGGCTCAAGGTGGTTATGCCCAAAATTAAAAAAGAGTGGGTGGATGAGATTATTTTTATAGACGCGGGTTCGACTGACGGGACATTGGAATATCTTCGAGAAAACGGTTTTGACGCGCGCGTGCAAACCTTGCCCGGAACGACGGGCGCCTGGTGGGAAGGGTTTGAAGCCGCAACAGGCGATGTCATTATTCCTTTTAGCCCTGACGGCAATTCGATTCCGGAGTTGATATCTGTCTTGATTCAAAAGATAGAAGAGGGATATGATATGGTTATAGCTTCTCGGTACAAGAGCGGAGCCAAAAGCGAGGATGACGATGCGGCAAGCGCCTGGGCTAATTACCTCTTTAATAAAATCATCAATTTTCTGTTTAGCGCCGAGTATACTGATGCACTCGTGATGTATCGCGCGTTTCGTAAAACCCTACTCTCTGAACTTGGTTTTTCAAAAAATACCGCCGAGTTGCTTAATGTATACAATGTGGGGCTTTATGATGTTTTACTCTCGGTGCGATGCGCCAAAGCAAAGCTCAAGGTGGCAGAGATTCCGGGCGATGAGCCGGATCGGATTGGCGGCGGGAAAGAAAGCAGAGCGCATCCCACAAAATGGAGAAAGTCATACAACGGACTTTTGATGTTATTTAATATCTTTAGAGAATATTTTACGTAAAACCCCAAATTATATGGATATAAAATATTATTTGGCGGAAGATACAATTGATCAGGGCGATATTAACGCGTTGATTGATTGGCTTAAAACCAACCCGCGGCTTACGAAGCATCGCCTTACGTCCGAATTTGAGCAAAAATGGAGTGATTGGCTCGGGAGACAGCATTCGGTATTCGTGAATTCCGGATCATCTGCGAATCTCCTGATGTATTACGTCCTTCTTTTATCTCGTCGTCTCAAAAATAAAAAGGTGATTGTGCCAAGCGTGGGTTGGGCAACGACTGTTGCGCCCGCAATCCAATTCGGTTTCGAGCCCATTATGTGCGAGGCGGATCCGGATACGTTTGGTTTAGACCTCGGCCATCTAGAAGAATTATTGAAACAGCATGAGCCGTCTACCGTGGTCTTGGTGCAAGTGTTGGGCGTGCCGCATAAAATGGAGGAGATGATGGCGCTCAAAGAAAAATACGGTTTTTTTCTTTTGGAAGACGCGTGCGCGGCAATGGGATCGTTGTACCGCGGCAGAAAGGTAGGTACCTATGGCGATATGAGCAGTTTTTCCTTTTACTTTGGCCACCAGATTTCTACCATTGAAGGCGGCGCGGTTTCTACGGATGATAAAATTTTTAACGATCTTCTCTTAATGACGCGGAGCCATGGCTGGGGCAAGGATCTGGATACAGCCGCACAAGAAGAGCTCATACGAAAATACGAGATTGATGATTTTCATTCGCCCTTTGTGTTCTATGAGCCGGGATTTAATTTTCGTTCAACAGATCTCGGCGCATTTTTAGGCATTCGCCAGATTGATAAGATGGATTGGCTTGTGAAGCGCAGGCATGAAAACCATTTTCTCTATAAAAAACTTTTGGGCGACCGATTTAGGTATCAACAAGCGGATCCGGATTCAGTGATTTGTTCAATTCATTTCGGCATGGTAGCTCATGATATTGAAGAGAGAAGAAAGATCGTGCGCGCGCTTGAGGATAACGGCATTGAAACCCGGATTTTCTCCGCGGGCAATCTGGGACTCCATCCCTTTTGGTTTGAGCGGTACGGCAAGTTTTCAGCGCCAGTAGCTGACCAAATTCATCATGCGGGCTTGTTTTTGCCCAATAACCCTTCGCTTAAAGAAGAGGATATTGCATTTATTTCAAATATCGTGTTAGATAGCGTAGGATATGATAAATAATATATAAAAAATAATAAACACAATTTATTATTTATTATCTTTAATTTTTTATTTATGTCGAAAATTCTTATTACCGGCGCCGCAGGTTATATTGGTTCGGTTTTGACCGGCGAATTGCTGAACATGGGACATGAGGTTATTGCGCTTGATAACTTTATGTACAATCAGGCGCCGCTTTTGGATCTCTGCCACCATAAGACTCTGACGATTGTGCGGGGGGATGTGCGGGGTGTGAAAACAATCGCGCAAAATCTGGACGGCGTTGATTATATTATTCCCTTGGCCGCGATTGTGGGTGCGCCAGCCTGCGATAGGGACCCTCTAGCCGCAGCAAGCGTTAACCTTGATGCCATAAAAACCATTTTAGCTTTAAAAAAAGACAATCAGCGGATTTTATATCCGAATACGAATAGTGGGTACGGTGTTGGTGAAAAAGGCCAGTACTGCGATGAAAAAAGTCCTTTGAATCCGATTTCGCTCTATGGCCGTTTAAAAGTTGAAGCAGAGAAAACCATTTTGTCCGCAGGCAATGCGGTTGTGTTTCGGCTTGCAACCGTGTTTGGCGTAAGTCCTCGGATGCGCCTGGATCTTTTGGTTAATGATTTTGTGTACCGTGCGGTAAATGATCGCTTTGTCGTTTTATTCGAAGCTGACTTTAAGAGGAATTATATCCATATCCGGGATGTGGCGCGGGCGTTTATGCATGCAATGAATAATTTTGAACAGATGAAAGATGAAGCGTATAATGTCGGGCTTTCGGATGCGAATTTAAGTAAGCGGGAACTCTGCGAAGAAATAAAAAAACAAGTTTCTGATTTCCATTTTGTGGAAGCTTCAATTGGTGAGGATCCGGACAAGCGCGACTACATTGTTTCGAATGAAAAAATCGAGAAAACCGGTTTTATGCCGCAAGTTTCGATGCAGGAAGGTATTGCCGAACTCATCAAGGGGTATAAAGTTATAAAACGGAACGGGTTTGCGAATATATAACTGCTATGTGGTTGGTTTTAATTATTGATCAATTGTTATTTTGCAGGTCTTATGGTATCTTATAAATCTTGAAACTTGAAAAGTGCATAGGGCGCAACTGACTCGTAGTAAAAAAGAGAGGTGCTTTGATGGAATGTTTAAAGACCAAGGCTCTCGTGGAATTTTCCTTAATCTATATCGAAGGGAAGTGCCCGGACTGTGGCGGCGGTATTCCTACTGTTATACAGATGCCGGGATTCTTTCCGATGAACGTGCATTTCTATCTCGTAAAACATGTGGGATGCGCAAGTTGCGGGAGATCTTTTTGGGTGGAGGACATCTTTGGTAAGTATGGATTCAATACCCACAGGAACTTAAAGCCGTTTTTCAAGCGCGCTCACAGGGTGCGTCTTCTCGCTGATTACGAGGTGGAAATCGAAAGAGGGATATCCCTTGAAGAGGCATGGATAACGCCCTAAAAGGGGAAAATACCTCTTCGACGCCATGGGGCTTGTCACGTATCGTGGCAGGCCCTTCTTTTTTTGACACAAGAGCCGTTTGATGCAAGTATTACGTTATGGTAAAAAAACATTTTCCGGGCTTGTCGCGCAGTACAGCCGTTATGAAAGGCGAGGCAGCGTATGCGGTTTTAGCAAAAGCGCAGGAACTCGAGCGGAAAGGCAAACACATAATCCATTTGGAAATCGGCGAGCCGGATTTTCAAACGCCAGAGCACATTCGCGAAAGCGGCATTAAGGCAATCGAGCAAGGAAAAACCAAATATACGCCAACCTTAGGCATAAAAGAGCTGCGGCAAGCGATTGCAGAGTACATTACAGAAACACGCGGCGTTTCGGTGCGTCCGGGAGAAGTTGTGGTTACGCCAAGCGCGAAGACTGCGATCTATCTTGCCATGACCGCGATTTTAGAAAAAGGTGATGAGGTGATTTTTCCTAATCCAGGATTTCCGGTGTATGAAAATATGGTTGATTTTTTGGGATGCACGCCAAAGCCTGTGCCGATTTTAGAAGAAAATCATTTTAGTTTTGATTTGTATGCATTTAAAAAGGCAATAACGAAAAAAACAAAGTTAATTATTTTAAATTCTCCGAGTAATCCTACGGGCGGGGTATTGCCCAAAGAGGATTTAGCCATGATCGCGAAGCTTATCAAAAAAACAAATGCCTGGGTTATAAGTGATGAAATTTATTCAAGAATTATTTACGATAATTTGCCCTTTCATAGTTTTTATAGTTTGCCAGGGGTAAAAGAGCGGACTATTTTGATTGATGGATTTTCAAAAACCTATGCGATGACTGGTTGGCGCCTGGGATATTTTATAATGCCCGAGCGGTTTATGCCTCACATAGAAAATCTGCTTGTAAATTCTATAGCGTGTACCACAACTTTTGTGCAATGGGCAGGCATCGAGGCCCTAAATGGTTCTCAAAAGGAGGTTTCAAGTATGGTAAAAGAATTTGAAAAAAGACGGAATTTTATCGTGAAGGGTTTGAATGAAATTCCCGGAATAACGTGCCAAGTGCCCAAAGGGGCTTTTTATGTTTTTCCGAATATTAAATCATTTGGCATAACCTCAAAAAAAATGGCTGACTATATTCTGGAAAAAGCAGGAGTTGCGGTTTTGCCCGGCATTGCATTCGGCAGTTACGGCGAAGGGTATTTAAGATTCTCGTATGCGAACTCGATTGAGAATATTGGGAAAGCATTGAAAAGCATAAAGCAAGCAGTTTTAAAACTGTAACTATGGATGAATCTAGAAAAAATTTTAACCATGAACAAGCCCTTGAAATTTTTAAGGATCTTCTGCCTAACATAGGCAGAGAGATACTTACAATGCGCGAGGAGGGAAGATTAGATCCCACTATCAAAAAATCAGCTGTAAAGGAAATAGTAACTAAAGCAGATCTATTTTCAGAGAAATTTTTAACTGAATGCGTGAGGACTCATTGGCCCGAGCACGGCATTCGTGGAGAAGAAGGCGCGGAAGTGCAATCTTCTTCAGGATACGAGTGGCTTTTCGATCCAATAGACGCAACCCATCGTTTTGCAGCCGGAATGGATTTATTCTCGATTTCAGTCGGACTTATTAAAAACGGCATTCCGGAGTTCGGCGCACTCTACTTTCCTGCGAATGATATTTTTGCGCATGCGAGCCGCGGCAAGGGTGCTTTTATAAACGGAGAAAAAATTGTAGTGCCCCAAGGCGGCCGCATTGCGGACGAGTTATTTGTAAGCGTAGATTCTATTACAAAGCCAGAAATAGCCGAAAAAGTTCGTTCGTTGGGTTGTATGATTTTAGAGATTCACTCCTTTACTGGAAGCACGCTCTTGCTCATTCAGGGTAAAATAGGTTTTTATTTGCATGGCGGCGCGTCTCCTTTTGATTTAGGCGCCGCAGTGTTAATTGCGGAGGAGGCTGGATGCGCGGTTTTTCAAACAGATGGTGGGCGGATTGATTTTAAACAGAAGAGAATCCCCGCTATACTTGCAAGGAATAAAGACATAGCAGATGAGATTCAACAAATGATTTAAGAAAAATTATCCTTGCAAATTAAGAAATCTGTGGTAAGCTACGGGCTGGACTTTTTGACATGAGTGGTTGGTTACCAATGCAATTACGCGTTGGTACACACGCAGGGAGGATGGGAGATGGCAACGAAAGGCTTTGGCTCAGGTGAGGCGCTTGAGGTGCTTGGCGATCTTTTCTCAAAACTTGGCAGGGAAGCACTGGCTATTCGCCAGTCCGGCAGGATGGAACAGTCGCTCAAGGGATTTATCAAATCAGGAGCAAAAGATCTCGTCACAAGAGCTGATACGTTAATCGAAGAGCGCATACATCAGTGTCTTCGGACGCACTGGCCGGATCATGGCATCCGCGGCGAAGAAGGCGCAGAAGAGCGTTCCAGTTCTGGCTACGAGTGGCTCATTGATCCAATTGATGGTACTGCCGGATATGCGGCTGGGATGGATTACTTTTCCATTTCGGCAGGGCTTACCTTGAACGGTGTTCCGGAGCTCGGCTTGATATTCTTTCCGGCAAGAGGCGTTTTCGCGCACGCAAGACGTGGCAGAGGCGCTTTCATTAACCGAGAGCGGATAGTGACGTCTCGAGGCGGAGACCTCGCGAACGAGCTTTTTGTGAGTATCGGTGCAGTAGAAAATCCGGCGATAGCACAGAAAGTGCAATCGCGTGGATGTTTTCTTCTTGAAGTACACTCGTTTACCGGGACCACGCTTCTATTGGTTGAGGGGAAAATCGGCGCTTACGTACATGGAGGCGCGACGCCCTTTGACCTTGGTGCGGCTGAGCTGCTTGCCTTAGAGGCTGGCTGTATGGTTTCTCGTTGGGATGGAAGCACTGTTGAGTATAAACAGAAAAAGATCCCGGTTATCCTCGCAAGGAACCGAGAGATCTGGGTGGAGCTCATGAGTATCTGCGGCTCCTAGCGAGAGCTGAACCTTGCGGAGGATCGGGCGAACCACTCGCTCGGTCCTCTTTTTTTATTGGCAATTGACGGGAATAGAATATCTATGGTACTTTTTGAACAATGAAGATTTGTTTAGTAGGATCTATGCTCCGCCACACCGTGCATTCTGATGCAGGAACCTATAGCGGCTGGGGCGGAATGACTGAAAGCGCAATCGCACCTTTTGCTGCTTTATTTACCAATGATTCAAAAATCTATTTTGTTGGCAGTGTTGGTAAAGAGGATATAGATGAAGTAAAAGAATTTTATCGAAAGAATTATCCATTTGTAAATACCAGTGGCATATTTATAAATCCAGCAGGTACTGATCATCACGAAGGGAATAAACATTTTGTAACAAGAAAAGTTCAAATGGAGCCAACCACGTACGAGCATATTGAACCTTTTATCCACGATGTGGATATTGTCATATTTAATTTTGGAAATATTGATGATATTGACCCAGAGGCAATTATAAAAGTAAAGCAAAATAGCAAAGCGCTTGTGTATGTGGATGTACACCGGAAGCCATTTGGCGCGGACAAAGGGGGCAAGATGTATAACCGCGGATGGCCGGATTGGGCAACCTATTTAAAGTATGCCGATATCGTGCAAATGGATCAAAACGAGTGCGAGGTTCTTTTTCAAAAAAAATTAGTGAATATTTCCGATGTTGTAGATTGTGCAAAAAAGATTTTAGATGCAGGCGCCGGACAGGTAATAATTACTCTAGGGAGCCGGGGAGTTTTAGTAGCCCATCTCACGCCATTATATGAGTATTTGCTTTTTCCTGTGATTCCTTGTATGGCCGTAGATACCACCGGCGCTGGCGATGCCTTTGCTGCGGGGTATTTGGTAAAACGGCATGAGGGAGGATCATTTCTTGATGCCGTAGAGATGGGAAGCTTAGTGGCAAGTATTAATTGTGAATTTGTGGGGTATATAAAAAATATGAATCGAGAAGCGGTGGAAAAAAGAATGCCGGTTGATTTTGCCCCAATCAAGGTTAGCCCGGAAGATAAAACTCCCATCTCATAATTTGACGATTTTGTTTCTAGCGCATACAATTGCTGTAGCTTGCTTTGACAACTTTCTATAACGCATAACTAAATCGTAAGCGGTACAAGCCGCTGAATCGCTGTAGGGCAAAGGAGAAGTCATGAGCCGATTGGACGTGCTTTTCGTTATTCCGATGAACGTACTTGATATTAGAGGCGGGGTGCCAGATGCAATTGAGCCGCCTGCTAAGGCGCGTTTCATGCTCGCTTACGGCGAACGCCGCAAGTGGAGTATGGATCTTTTTGATGCGAATGTCCTGGACTGGACGCCACAACGGATGGCAGAAGAAGTGTGTGCGGCACATCCCCGCCTCGTGGTTTTGCCGGTTTACGGGTACAACCCTTCGGCAAGCACGCAGACTATGCCATCTGCGCGGGAGTTCGCCGAAGCGATCAAGGCGATGTCGCCTGAAATCCCAATCATACTCACGGGTACACACCCCTCGGCGATTCCTGCTTATACTCTCGAGACCGAGCCAGCCGTGGATTTCGTCTGCGGTGGCGAGGGGCCCATTACCGTGGAGGATCTCCTTGCGGCAACGAAGGCAGGGGGACGACCGGTAGATATCCATAAGGTGCGGTCCTTGTGGTACCGGGATAACAGCGGCATCGGGCATGGTCCTGAAGCGCCGCTCATCGACCTCAATCAAGAGCCAGCGCTTCCTGGCTGGAAGTATATGGATCCGCGGAAGTATCGGCCGCATCATTGGCATCGGTTCTATCGGGTGACTGACGAACAAGGGCAGATTCTTCCAGAGCCGTACGCCAATCCCTATTCAGCAGAGGGGTGTCCGTTCCACTGTAACTTCTGTAATATTCAGCCGCCCTACCGCGAAGGCGAGCAGGTATTGCAACAGATCGGAGCACTGAAGCCAGGCGTGAACAGCTTTCGGCACCTTATGCCGAAGCTCTTCGTGGAAGAGGTTCTGTACCTCTACAGAACGTATGGGGTCAGGTTTTTTAAGATCCCAGACGAAATGTTCGGGTTGGGTTCGCACCCACTGGAAATCGCCAAGCTTCTCACCCAGCTTTTTCCGGAAGCTCGGGATATTTTTAACTTCTGGTGCTATTTCCGGATTGACACCTGCAAACCGCAGTACCTCGATCTACTCCGCAGCGCTGGTTTCCGCTGGCTTGGGCTTGGTATCGAGGCGGCGAACAGCACCGTTCGGTCTCGTCAAGCCAAGAAGTTTAGCGAAGACACCATTTACGATGTGGTTCGGCGAATGCATGAGGCGGGTATTGAAGGCGGATTGAACTATATCTTCGGGCTTCCCGGCGAGACCGTGGAGTCCATTGAAGCGACCTTTAAGCTTGCCTGCGATCTAAACGGCACCTACGGCAATTTCTACTGCGCGCAAGCACTTCCTGGGTCAGAACTCTACCGAGAAGCCAAGACAAAGGGATATCCATTGCCTGAGCGGCTTGGTGGTCCAGGCTGGCCGGGGCATGCCCAATACTTGGAAGAGAGCGAGCCACACTACGATGGCGACGCTTTGACTACTGAGCAGATCATCGCGTTCCGCGATTGGGCACACGCCGCTTACTACAAGCGGCCGGAGTACCGAGAACGGTTACTCAAGGATCCAAAGCTCGGTCCGGTGGCTATCCGCAATATCGATCTTTGGATTGACCACCTGCAGAAATCGCTCAAGCGCGATCTTCTAGGCGGCCGGACCTTCTGGGAGCTGTCGGAGAGCGAACAAGCACGGCTTGTGCCGATGAGCGCGCGGCACCAATAAACATTGAGTATTGAACCTTGAACATCGACGCGGGGTTTTGGCATGGAGGAGTCGAAGCCCCGTTTTTTGTTTGACAATGAAGCCGTCGATATGTTTGAATGGGGCAGCTCCAGGAAGAGGCTTTTCAACCTTTGCACGAAGGAGGCGGATGATGAGTGAATTAGTGGCTCCGAAAGTTGTCGGAGAAGATGAACTCATTATAGAGGAATGGGGAAAGCGGGTATTCCGAAGGAGCTTTGAGTTTTCTCACGGTGTCGAGAAATTCCTTTTGTGGGGCGGCGCGAAAGCACCTATTATCATCTTTCCTGTAACTCCAGAGTATGAGGTAATAGTTCTTCGGCAATTCCGTATTGCCGCTAACCAGTTCATCTTCGAACTCCCTGGCGGGAATCCCACACTTGTCGATAAGCCCGAGGAGGTTGCGATCAAGGAGCTTCGAGATGAGACGGGTTTTACCGCGGACCGATTGTTTCAGGTCGGTCCCACTAAGGCGTATTTTGATCCAGCAACGGATGTTAATCACTACGTACCTTTTTTGGCAACAGGTTGCCGTCAAGTTGCGGAGCCGCGGTTGAAAAGAACAGAAATCCTGGAAAGGATGACCTTATCCATTTCTGATTGGATTCAGAAAATTTGGGAAGGAGAGGTTTCTGACTCAAAGTCTATCGCGACAACACTTCTGGCGTTGCCGCATCTGGGCTACGACCTCAAAAGGCTGCATTAGTCAGCGAACATTGTTGAGTGAGGCGCGTTCCGATTTTATCGGAACCGCCTCTTTTTTATGGCAGTTTTTTAATTTTTTCAATCAGTTTAGTTGTTGAAATTGCATCGTATTCCGGCGGGCACCAGCGGTCTAAAATAATAAGTTTTGCGCCGAATTTTTTTACAAGGTCTTCTCTGTATGGGATATGTGATGCATCAGCATTTATCACATATACATCTGGTTGTAAGACTTCAAAAATTTTGTTAAGTGGATCAAGTTTGTGAGTTTCCGCTAAATGCTCAATTATAAAAGCATAATCAACTGGTTTCAAAGATGAAACCATTTTAAGGCGCATCTTTTCGTTTATAATAGGCCGTCCATCATCTTTTTTTTCACCCCGCCGTGCCGCATCAGAACCAAGGCCAACAACTAAGATATCTCCATGCTTTTTACAGTCCTCGAAGAATAAGACGTGTCCCGCATGTGTTAAATCAAAACCACCAGAGCAAAACACAATGGTTTTACCCCTTAACTCTTCGCGCAGTTTTGTTAGGTCATTAAAGGTAATGTGTGTCATAGATAGTGTTACTACATTAGCTTGAAATCTTTTTAATTTCAAATACTATGGACGATATGAGCATTGTCCCCTGGGAAAAAATTGGGAAGCCGGAAACACTAGCCGAAGGATACGGCAAGCGTTTAGATAAACAACGATTCAGGGATCACACCGGCAAGGAAACCGACTTCTATTTTAACGAACAGCCGTCGTGGTCAGCGGTTTTGCCCATTACCGAAGACGGCAAAGTTATTTTAATTCGCCAATACAAACAGGGATCAGGCCAGATTATGATTGAAACGCCCGGGGGCCAAGGCAGCTTCAAAGGTGAATTGCCCGAAGAAATTATCAAGCGGGAATTAAAAGAAGAAACCGGCTATGACCCAAAAGAAGTGATTAGTTTAGGATCAGGATTTATTAACTCAAGAAATTCAACCACCAAGTTTTATAGTTTTCTTGCAACCGGTTGTAAAAAAGTAGGAGAGCCGAAACTAGACCCAAGCGAGCAAATGGAGCTTTTAGAAATGCCGCTTGATGAATGGATTGCCTATATGCTTAAAGGCGAATCAGACCAGTGGGACGCGTGCCTTACGCTTTTGCGCGCATTGCCGCATTTAGGACTCGAGGTAAAAGTTACCAAGAAGAACTAAACAAATCCTTCCCTGTTGACACACTACTCAATCGGGCATACATTATAGTTGCTATGTCTTCTGGAAAAATGCGCGTGGCAGATTTTATAATTCAGTATCTGGCTGATTTGGGCATTACGGATATGTTTGTGGTGTATGGTTCCGCGATCGGCGATCTTATTGACGCGTTTACGAAAACCGATAAAACGCGCTATGTCGCGGTCATGCACGAGCAGGGAGGGGGTTTTGCCGCGGAGTGTTACGCAAAAATAAGCGGCAAGCCCGGCGTAACTATTGCAACAAGCGGTCCCGGAGGCATGAATATGGTCACTCCTATCGGCAATTGCTATTATGACTCTGTGCCGTGCCTTTTTATTACGGGGCAAGTCAATTCGCAATTTTTGCGGCCTGATCCTGAAGTGCGGCAGGTTGGCTTTCAGGAAACCGATATTGTGAGTATTGTAAAGCCAATCACTAAGTACGCGGTGATGATTCAAGATGCCGCAAGTATTAAATATGAGTTGCAGAAGGCGCTTTTTCATGCGCGCGAAGGCAGGCCAGGGCCAGTGCTTATTGATCTCCCCTTAAATATTGCCAAGGAATTAATCGAGCCAGATAAGCTCACGGGATTTGATGCGGAAGCCGCGAGGGCCACGTATAATTTTTTATATATCGATAGAAAAATCGATTCATTGCTCCAGGATTTAATGAGTGCCAAGCGTCCGGTGATGCTCATTGGCGGCGGCGTGCGGATCGCGGGCGCAATGGAGGAGTTATGGGCAGTGGGCGAGCGATTGAAGATGCCGGTATTTCCAACGTGGAATGCGCTCGATGCAGTAACCTCGGATTGGCAGTGGTATGGCGGCAGGGTAGGCACCTATGGAGGAAGGGGGCGTAATTTCGGCCTTCAAAATGCTGATTTGCTTTTGGCGGTAGGCAGCCGTATCTCCGGGAGAATCACCGGCGGCAATTTGCAAACATTCGCGCGCGGCGCCAAAAAATGGGTAATTGACGTTGATCCGTCACTCCTCCAGAAAAAACTCCAGCAGATTCCTTTTGATGAAAACGTATTTTGCGACGCGAAAATCTTTCTGCGGCGTCTTTTTGATAAAATAGCGAATGTGTCCTTGCCGGATATTTCCGCATGGACTAAAAAAGTGATGCACTGGAAAGAAAAATATGATCCGGTTTTGCCGGAGTACACCAGCTTGGATAGGTCTAATGTGCATCCATATTATTTCTTTCGGATTCTTTCCGAAGAGATGGGACCAAATGATATTTTGGTAGGTGATTGCGGCGGCAATATCGTTGCCTCAAATCATTCTTTTGAAACAAAGCGCGGCCAGCGGAACATCACGAATAATGGCAATTCGCCCATGGGATTTTCTTTTGCTGGCGCTATGGGCGCCTGGCTCGGCTCTGATAAAAAACACAATGTGGTTGCGACGATCGGCGACGGCGGATTCAATATGAATATCCAGGAGATTCAGACGGTGCTGAATTATAATCTCGGATTTAAAACCTTTATTATCGATAATCGCATCTACGGCATTACTAAGTCTTATCAAAAGACTAATTTTCAAGGCAGAATGGAAGCATGCGGGCCAAAGGGATACAATCCGCCGGATTTTATAAAAATATGCCAGGCGTATGGAATGCCCACGGTTCAGATCGGGAATAACGCTGGAGTCCGGGAAGGTATACGGAAAGTCTTGGCTATGGAAGGTCCGGTTGTATGTGTGGTAAATTGTTATGAAGAGCATGTGTATAATCCGCGCATCTTCGGATGGAAGACGCCTATTGAAGATATGTACCCGTATCTTCCGCGTGAAGAATTCAGAGAAAATATGATAGGCGTCGAGCCGGTTTCCGACTGGGAACATCCGGCGATGCCCGATATCCACTAATGGTTATTACTCGAACCCCTTTTCGTATTTCTTTTTTCGGCGGCGGCACTGATTATCCCGCATGGTATAATCAAAACCAAAATCGGAATGGTGCGGTTTTTTCAGCGACTATTAATAAGTATTGTTATATTACCTGCAGGCACTTGCCGCCTTTTTTCGAGCATAAAAATCGTGTGGTATGGTCTAAAATAGAGCTTGTGAAGGAACAGGAAGAAATAGAGCATCCGGCAGTGCGGGAGGTTCTGAAATTCTTGAATGTGCAAAAAGGCATCGAAATACACCATCAGGGAGATCTGCCGGCGCGTTCTGGTTTGGGATCAAGTTCGTCCTTTACGGTGGGTTTGCTTCATGCGCTTCATGCCCTGGATGGACGCATGGTTACAAAGCGGCGCTTAATGCTCGATGCAATCCATATTGAGCAGGAACGCCTCAAAGAGAATGTCGGGTCGCAGGATCAAGCCGCAGCTGCATTTGGGGGACTAAATAAAATCGAATTTGGCGGACCACATCTTATTGCGGTGCATCCGGTGCTTCTTACGACCAAGCGCATGGAGGCGTTCCAGAGCCATCTTATGATGTTTTTTACCGGACTCACGCGCACTGCCTCTGACATCGCTGCAGAGCAAGTGAAGAGTACGGCAGATAATGAAAAGGGATCAGCGCTCCGGATTATGCGGGATATGGTTGAAGAGGCAATAGAGGTGGTGCATAAAGGCGCATTCGAGGATTTTGGGCGTCTGCTCCACGAAGCCTGGCAGATCAAGAAAAGTTTAGGATCGCAAATCAGCAATTCTGCCATAGATGAGATATACGAAGCGGCGAGAGGCGCCGGTGCCTGGGGCGGCAAACTCTTGGGTGCTGGTGCAGGCGGCTTTATGGTTTTCTTTGTTGCGCCTGAAAAACAAAAGGCGGTGAAGGAGCGCTTAAAACATCTCCTTTATGTCCCGATTTTATTTGATCACTTGGGGAGCCAGGTGGTTTACTATGCGCCAGAAAAAAATATTCAGGCATAGTCCCCGCTATATGTCGAACCCTTTTGATGATTTTCATACAAGCGATGTATTGATTCTTGCGGGCGGGAAAGGAACCCGTCTGCAGTCTGTTGTTTCTGATCGGCCAAAGGTGATGGCTGAGGTCGGCGGCAGGCCGTTCCTTGAACGCGCAATCGATATGCTTGCGCGCCATGGATTCCGCCGCATGATTTTAAGCGTGGGCTACCTCAAGAATCAGGTGATAGATCACTTTCGAGATTACAAACCTCTTGGTAGAGAGAATGTTGAAATCGTTTTTTCAGAAGAAGATATTCCTTTAGGAACCGGCGGCGCAGTTAAGCGAGCAAAAGATTTGATACGCACGGATCATTTTTTTGTGATGAACGGAGATCAGGTTATGGCGCCTCCTTTTCGTGATTTGTATGGAGCTCATCGTGAAAAAGACGCCCTTGTTTCTATTCTTCTGGGAAAAAAATCTGATGCGTCAGCATACGGTAGAGTAGAGATTGATACAGAAGGATGGATTCAAAGTTTTCGGGAAAAAGATGGCGTGAACGAGGAAGGACTGGTAAATGCAGGTGTATATGTAATGAAGAAAGATGCGTTTGCTCATATGCCGCAGGAAGATTCTTTTTCGATTGAATACCATTTTTTCCCCTCGGTACTAGGTGAGTATTGCCATGGCTTTGTAATGGAGGATGATTTTCTTGATATTGGCACGCCTGAGAGATATAAAGAAGCGCAAGGGCTCGTAACCTTCGACAAGTGACCAGATGACTAATGACAGAAAGAAGTATCGTTTAGCCGCACTCACGTCTCATCCTATTCAGTATCAGGGGCCGCTTTTTAAGAAAATTGCCGAGGATCCCCACCTCGATTTTTCTGTATACTTTTGCTGGGAAGCCCAAGCAGAAAGGGGCGCCTATGATCGTGAGTTTGGCAAAGAATTCAAATGGGATATACCCATTCTCCAGGGATACACACACGCCTTTTTAAAAAACTGGTCTCCTAGGCCCTCCAGTGAATTTTGGGGGCAGATTAATTTTGGCATTGTGCCCGAGCTTATACGTAAGAAATATGACGCCGTGCTTATTTTTGGCTGGAATTCTTTTACAAACTGGCTTGCATTCATAACGTGCCTTATAACTCACACGCCTATTTTGCTTCGAGGCGAGAACCCTTTTAATCAAGAATCGGGTAAGGGCAAGCTTAAAATTTTTGTTAAGAAAATTATTTTGGGCAGCCTTTTTAAAATTACGAGCGCCTTTTTGTATATCGGCGAGGAAAATAAAAAGTTTTACGAGTACTACGGCGTGCCGGAACACAAGCTGATTTTCTGCCCGTACGCGGTAGATAATAACCGCTTCATGAAGCAAGCAGAGGAATCACGAAGCAAGAAGTATGAATTAAGAAGAGCATTGGGGATCGCTAAGAACGACGTAGTCATTCTTTTTGTTGGGAAATTGATCGAGAAAAAACGCCCGCTCGATTTACTCAAGGCGTATGAATTACTAGTTACAAGTGACAAGTTACAAGTGACTCATTTAGTATTTGTCGGCGATGGCGCATTACGCGGGGAAATGGAAAAGTATGTAAAAGACCACGCTTTGCAGAATGTCCACTTTGCGGGATTTAAAAATCAGACGGAGATGCCTCGCTACTATGCGATGTCGGATATCCTTGTTTTGCCATCCGGCGCAGGCGAGACATGGGGACTCGCGGTAAACGAGGCAATGTGCTTTGGACTGCCGGTCGTTGTTTCCAATCTGGTCGGCTGCGCTCCGGATTTGGTGAGACAGGGTGAAAATGGTTTTATATTTACGTTGGGCGATAGCTCCGCCTTGGGTTCGTTTTTGTATGAACAAGCACGTGATAAAAAAAAGCGCCAGTTATTTGGCAAAAAGTCGTTTGAAATAATTCAAGGATATAGCTACGATAAAGATAGTGAAGCGCTGGTAAAAGCTTTACGCATTTAATTTTCATTTGTATGAGGATTCTAGTTTGCGGCGGCGCCGGTTTTATCGGCTCAAATTTTATAAGGCATATTTTAAAAAAGCACCACAATGCGCGTATTTTAAATTACGATAAGCTTACGTATTCAGGGAACCTCGATAATTTAAGAGACGTAGAAAGGGATAAAAGATATACATTTGTTAAAGGCGATATTGCAGACAGAAAGAAGCTGGAATCGGTTTTTAGAAATTTTAAACCGGACTATATCATTTCCTTCGCCGCAGAAACCCACGTGGACAGAAGTATTCACGTTGGCGCCAGAGAATTCATTGATACAAATATCATCGGCGTTTTTAATCTTTTGGAATTGGTTAAAAATAATCCGAAAATTAAAAAGTACGTTCAGGTTTCAACGGATGAAACATACGGCAGTCTGGATTTACATTCAAAAAAGAAATTCAGAGAGGACACTGCCTTTGCGCCGAATGTCCCTTACGCCGCGACAAAAGCCGGTGGAGATATGCTTTGCCGTGCCTATCATAAAACATTTGGCGTGCCGGTCGTGGTAACGCATTGCTCCAATAATTACGGGCCTTATCAATATCCGGAAAAGCTAATTCCGTTTTTTATTCTGCGAATGCTTGAAAATAAAAAATTGCCGCTCTACGGCGACGGCAAAAATGTACGGGATTGGATTTACGTACTTGATCATTGCGAAGCTTTATGGCTGTGTTTACTTAAAGGAGCATCAGGGGGGGTATACAATATCGGCGCAGATAATGAAATGAGCAATTTGGCAATAGCTGATTTGATTTTAAAATATTTCAACAGGGATCGTTCGTGGATTGAATTCGTGCACGATAGGCCCGGGCACGACCGCCGCTATGCGATTGATGCATCTAAAATCAGACGCGCGCTGGGCTGGAGGCCAAGCTACAAATTTGCGGAGGCTTTTCAAAATACCATTGAATGGTATATGGAGAATCCAAAATGGATAGAAAATGTTCGCAAAAAAACAGGCGTTTTTAATCCTCATATTGATCTGTGGAAGGGCCATATGGTAAAAGTAAAAGGCAAAAAGATATGAAAGGTGTGATTCTCGCAGGTGGAACAGGCTCCCGTCTCCATCCCCTGACTAAAGTTACTAATAAGCATCTTCTGCCGGTTTTCAATAAGCCGATGATTTATTATCCCTTAGAGATTTTACAATCTTTAGGAATTACGTCTATCTTAATTATTTCTGGGAGGGATCACGCTGAGCATTTTATCAAGCTCTTTGGATCAGGTAAGGAGTATGGAGTGAAATTGCAGTACGCGGTTCAAGATGAGGCTGGTGGGATAGCCCAAGCTCTGGGCTTAGCAGAAGACTTTGCCGGCGAGAGCCCGCTCGCGGTTATTTTGGGGGACAATATCTTTGAAGGGTGCGATGAGCAATTGCGCAAAGCCGCAGAGGAGTTTAGAGCGGGCAATTCAGACATAAAGCTTTTCTTTAAGGAGAGAGACGACGCGCATCGTTTCGGCGTTGCCACTATAGAGGATGGCAAGCTTATCAAAATTGTTGAAAAGCCGAAAAATCCCGAAACGAAATTAGCCCAGGTCGGCTTTTATCTTTGCAAACCAATTATTTTTGACCATATTAAAACACTCAAACCTTCAGCTCGGGGCGAGCTGGAGATGACCGATCTAAATAATATTTTTGTGGAAAAGGGTACTGCTGGCTATGAAATTTTAGAAGGTGAATGGTTTGATACCGGTACGCTTGAATCTCTGCACCATGCGCATCTTTACTTTTCAAAAAAACATTTCAGAGAAACCTAAATATTTCCCGGCTGATTTTTCAATGGATCAATTATTTTTGCTAGCAAACATTTGTTTTACGCAAAGGCCTGAAAAATCCGATGCGATTTTCATCCACGCCCGCGAAGGGGGAGAATCCATACGTAAGGCAGCCGAGCTCTATGAGGCGCAGTATGCCCCTTTGATTATCATAAATGGACTTGGAGAGTATAAAGATTATATTGGTCGGGAACGATGGCTCCGGCATCTAAGAGAAAAAGGAATTCCGGAACATGCTCTTCTAACTATTAAGCCAGCAACCAATACCAAGCTTGAGGCAGAAGCAGTTGTAACGGTTGCGAGAGAACATGGCTGGTCAATAATTATGGTTATCGCTCAACCGTATCATACTGTGCGGAGTTGGCTCACCTTTATTGATCAAGTTAAAAAACAAAAGAGCGAGCTAAAGGTTATTATGCAGCCGCCGTCCTTTTTCAGCTGGCACGAGACAGTTTTGGGTAGTCAGGCCGAGCTTTTGGTGCCGCGATGGCAGGTGGTTTACGAGGAAGCAAAAAGAATCAGCCGCTATCAGGATTCTCGTGAGCTCGCCGTATTTGATGATGCCATCGAGTATCATAAAAAGTTTTTCTCCTAAATCTTATTTATCAATACCTATGGCAGAAATCAATTTAGACAAGATTCTTATTACCGGATCCGGCGGCATGGTTGGTTCCTATATTGATTTCGGTATAAAGACAAACAAAGAGATTTTGGATATAACGGATTTTGATGCGGTTCAAAAGTTTGTCGCGGATACTAATCCGCGAGCTATACTTCACTTAGCCGCAGAAACAGATATGGGAGCGTGCGAGGAAAATCCAGAACGCGCCTATTTTATAAATTCAATTGGAACGTATAATGTGGCATGCGCGGCGAAACAAGCCGGCGCGAAAATGGTGTATGTTTCAACGAATGCGGTGTTCGACAGATTAGATAACGGGCCCTTCAGAGAGAGCGATACCCCTTTTGCAAAAAGTGTCTACGGCAAATCAAAACATATGGGGGAGCTTGCAGTCAGAGGAATATCTGATGATTACTTTATTATACTGACAAGCTGGATTTTCGGCGGCGGCCCCACTCGGGATAAAAAATTCGTGAGAAAAATTATTGATCAGCTTTCGCGCGAGGGGACAAAAGAAATTCGAGCGGCTTCGGATCAAATCGGCTCACCAACATTTGGCAAGGATGTAGTCGGAGCGATAAAGGCACTGCTGGGAAAAGGCGCAGTTGGGGTGTTTCATATTGTAAATAGCGGTAGCGCTTCTCGACTCGAGATGGCAGAGGAAATAATTAAAACGCTGGGATCAAATGCTAATGCGATTCCCGTAGACATCAGCTTTTTTAATCCAGATGCGACAGGCGGAGACGAAAGTTTGCTTTCTCTAAAATATCCGATGCGGCCATGGCAGGAGGCGCTGAAGGAATATTTGGAAAGTGAGTGGCGAGAAGCTGATGTGTTTCTGCAAAAGTAGGAAATAAAAATATAGTATGTCCATAGAAAATCAATCAGAGAAACGCAATATAAAAAAAGAGGCTCGCCTTGGCATTGATGCTGTGTACGAAAGTGCAGTAGAAGAGCATGAAGCATTTAAACGATTTCCGCCAGAAGAAATAAAACAATTAATTGACGAGGTGCTTCGTGAAATCGATCTTTTGGAAGAAATTGCCGAGCGCGATTACCGCGAGTTTCACCTATCAGATGATGTTGCTAAAAAAATTGAAGCCATATGGGTTCTTTCTGGTCCGGGCACGTATGATGATCCAGTCAAGGAAGATCGTTATAAAAACTTTCCGTGGGCGCGAGGTATGGACAGGGCTCGTTTAAATTATGCGGCACGGATTGCGCGAAGGGTGACAGAGGCTCGGAGCGGAGACGTTTTTGATCAAGGAGGATTGAGTTCTCTTCAAAAACGAAAAGAATTAACAAAGAGGTCGATCCTAGAGTCGGGTCCGTACATTATCTATAATGGTAGACCTGATGAAAATGAGGTGGTCCATGATGTCTTAACGCGAGAGGGAATAATCATACCACAAGAAAAGGTGATGGTGATTGGAGAAGGTATAGATAAAAGTGTTGATCAGGTGAAGTCTGTTCGTTTGCCGGAAAATTTTGATATAGAGCATGATGAATTAGCTATCATTTCTCATGCGCCGCAATTGGCTAGGATAGTACGAATGATTAATAGATATAGACCCTTTCCAGAGGGAACAAAAATAAGATTATTGCCAATATCAACCCCAGAGGGTGGAAAAACAGAGTATGCTTTAATGGAAACACGTGGAATTTTATATTATGCGTTTCTTTCCCTGGACCGCGATGCAACTAAAGAATCCTATCCCTATTTAGTGAATCAGCCCGGGGCAGAACAAAAGAAAGAGCACTAAGTCATTACTTTGGCATTATGAATGATTGTATCCACAAAAACGCGTGCCGGATTTGCGGCCAACCTGATTTCATAAAAATCTTAGATTTAGGAGAAATGCCGCCGGCGAATGCGTATCTAAAAAAGGAAGAGTTGGATGCGCCGGAGGAAAAATTTCCTCTCATTGTTTATTTTTGCAACAACTGCGGACTGCTTCAACTTTTGGACGTGGTGAGCCCCCTGGTTCTTTTTCGGAACTATCATTATTTGACGTCAGCGAGCAAGCCTCTTGCAGATCATTTTGAGAAAATGGCAAGAGAGTTAGCAGATACCTTTGTTACCTCAAAAGAAGATTTGATCTTAGAAATTGGAGGTAATGACGGAACTCTGCTCTCTGCTGTACGAGATACATGCCGCGTTTTAAATGTTGAGCCAGCGGAAAATGTGGCAGAGATTTCGAGGCAACGTGGCGTACCGGCGATTTCTGACTCCTTTGGTTTTAATCAAAAGTTTGCTGAAGGGATACTTAAGGATTATGGTCGCGCTAAGGTAGTTGTTGCCAATAATGTTGTTGCTCACATAGATAATTTGAAAGATATGTTTGAGGGAGTAAAAATGTTAATCGGCAGAGATGGCGTATTTGTTTTTGAAGTGCATTGGGTGGGCAATTTGATAGGCGATGGCGGATTTGACCAAATATATCATGAGCACCTCTCATATTTTTCTTTGACCGCACTCGATTATTTAATTAACCAACTGGGCTTGAAAATTTTTGACGTTAAACTCGTTCCGATCCACGGAGAGTCCCTGCGAGTGTATGTAAGCGCAAATCGTGAGCAGGAAAAATCAGTGGACGAATTTTTAGCCAGA
The DNA here is from genome assembly GCA_964362685.1 of uncultured Candidatus Saccharibacteria bacterium. Lineage (GTDB taxonomy): Bacteria > Patescibacteriota > Minisyncoccia > UBA6257 > UBA9933 > CAYIFL01. Next base: position 2,260 of record CAYIFL010000001.1, on the reverse strand, counting down.
GAAAAAGAGCTTGGCCTCGACCGATTGGAGTCATACGAAAATTTTGCAAAAAAAGTGGAGAAAAATAAAAGAGATCTGAAGGATATGCTGATAAGAATAAAAGCAGAGGGCAAAAAAATTATAGGTTACGGCGCGCCAGCCAAGGGAAATACGCTATTAAATTATTTTGGAATTGGCAGTGATATTTTAGAATTTATAACTGACACAACTTCATTCAAACAAGGTTTATATTCGCCGGGCATGCGAGTGCCGATTCATCATCCGGATAAAATTAAGGAATTTCCGCCGGATTATATCCTGCTTTTGGCTTGGAATTACGCTCGTGCGATTTTAGAAAAGGAAAAAGAATTAAGAGAGCAAGGTGTGAAATTTATTATTCCCGTTCCTGAAGTAAAAATTGTGTAATATGAAACCTATTTCCTGCAATCTTTGCGGCAGCACCGACTCGACTTTGCTTTACCGACTGAAGGATCGGATGATTCGGGTTGAAAGCAAAGACGAATTTAACCTGTATCTTTGTAAACGTTGCGGCTTGGCATATTTGAATCCCCAGCCTGAATGGGAAGAATTAGAGTACTTTTATGGGGGGAACTATTATACGAATGTTTCTCACAGTGAAAGAAAATCATCTCTAGGCGAAGCGCTCTATCAACTACTGCGAAAGTTAAAAAGAGCCATTATTGGGCCGCCGCATCCAAAGTTTTGGCATTTTGGAAAGGAGACCGGGCGATTTTTAGATGTGGGTTGCGGCAATGGCGCATACGATGCCTATGTAATCAAAGATTATCCTCGTTGGGAATTCTATGGCGTTGAGCCGAGCGCCCTATCTGCTTCATTAGCTAAAAAAATTACGCATTTTAATGTATTTAATGGTTTTTTAGAAAACGCCCATTATGAGTCGGACTTTTTTGATGTTATTTTGATGAGTCATTCTTTAGAGCACACCTTTGATCCAAAAAAAACTATCGAAGAGGCCTTTCGTATTTTAAAGAAGGGCGGGAGATTGATTATTAAGGTGCCGAATTTTGCCTGTCCAAGCCGCCGTTTCTTTGGCACATACTGGTATCATTTGGATGCCCCACGACATCTTTTTCATTTTGCGCCCGAGGTAGTAGCTGTTATTTTGAAAAATGCCGGATTTACGATAGAATCAGTACGTTTCGAGGCGTTATCCGGAAGTGTTTTAAGGAGTATTGCGTATTATGTAAACCGCAAGCAGTTCTTTTTCGAAAAACAGCTCATTCTGATGTGTATTCATTATGTACTTGTACCGATCAAAAAAGTCGTCGAGTGGTTTAAGGTTGGGAGCGGCCAGGAGGTAATTGCGATAAAGAAATAAGTATGCGGGTCCATCTCATCGATTGCCAGAAAAAACAACAGTACCACTATAGTAATTTACTTGCTTCTGCCTTTAAAAATCTTGGGCACGAGGTTTTTGCGTTTGACAGCGCAGAGCATCCGCGTTTTTATTTAAAGATCGATCGCCTTATCAAGCGGAGTCCGCTCTATCTTTTGGCAAAATTCAACGGAGCGAAATATGATTTTAAGGAAAAACAGCGCGCTTTTATAAGCGCCGAATGGCTTAAAACCATCGAAGCATTCAATCCCGATCTCGTGATAATGCTCAATAATAGTTTTATTACCGTGGACGCAATACGCGCGGCTAAAGAAAATCTAAAAGTTAAAAAAATTGCCTGTTGGATTGTTGATGATCCCTCGCGGACGCAGGCGGAAGATCTGGTTGGTCTGCTTCCGTATTGTGACGTTGTTTTTTGCACTGACCCGGGATGGATTCCCTTTGTAAAGTTTTTTAATACAAATACCATCTATCTTCCCCTGGCTAGTTCAGCTATTTGCTACAAGCCGTTAGACGCAGAAAAAAAGTTCGATATAAGTTTTGTGGGAAGTTTTTTTAGAAATGACCCAGCTGGATTTTTCCGCGCGTTTGTCTTATCTGCATTGCCGGCCCAGTATGGGGTTCTTATTTCAGGCCCGGGCATTGCGTATTTCAAAGAGCTGTATCCGCGGCTCAAAAAATTTGATTGCCGCGACCAATATATAGGAATAGAGGCAGTAAATGAGCTTTATAACAGCTCAAAAGCCACCATAAGCCTTTATAATCCGCAGGTTATCTCCGGCATATCTCCTCGGGTTTTTGAAGTAGCACTTAGTAAGACATTCCAGGTAATTCAGGATACGCCAACTATTCATGAATTATTTCCGAATATGCAACTGCCTGTTTTCAAATCAATACCGGAGT